>DASZZN010000052.1 GCA_035544955.1 Candidatus Dormiibacterota bacterium | reverse complement strand
CCCGGGCTCCGGCAGTCCAGGTCGTTGCAGGTGCAGGTCTCGTCCTGACGCACCCAGTGGATTGGAATCACGCGCCTCTTCCCTTTCTCCTAGGATCGGAAGCGCCGTTCCGGCTTGTTGAAGCTGTTCTCATGCTGGCCGGCTGGTCGTTAACCCACCGGCTGAAGGGGCGTTCGTCAAACAGCTTCGTGATCTGCCATATAGCAGCTACGACTGGCGAAGAATTCCCAGAAGGGCCCGAGCGCCAGCCGGACAGAGATATTGGATTTAAGATGGTGGTGATGCTCAGGCAGTCAGTGCTGCGCGCAGGTTGTAGCAGCCGAAGGTGAAAAGCCGAATACTGCTTATCCGGTTAGCTCAGCCGACGAGAGCCCCTCCGCGATCTGTCTGTAGGGTGTTGGCGCTCGGCGCGACCCAAGCCCGAGCAGCGTTTGGAAGGCGGCCATAGGTGTGCGCCGGCGATTAAAGCGAAAGACGAACTCATCCAGATAGAACTGAAGGTGGTCACCGGAAACGCCGTGGTAGGTGCCCTGAAGCCAGGCCTTGAGGTTGCTGATCACGCGGTGGGCGCGCGGGACGATCTCGCCAACGTCCTCGCCGAGGAACCGGCCGGCACGGAGACTCTTCAGCTGATGGTCGTAGCCCAGCTTCGCTAGGCGTCGATACCCCTGCCATGCATCGGTGTGCACGGTTGCGCCAGCGGCGACGTTGTCGCTTACGAAGCCGCACAGGGCGTCCGCTGACAAGTCGCCAAGCACCTCCATCCGGATCCTCCCAGAACCCGATCCACGAACTTCGACAGCGACGATAACGATCTCGGCGGCCCCCAGCGAGTCGCGACCACCGCGCCGCCCAGCGTCAGCGCCTCCAACGTAGGTCTCGTCGACTTCAACCGCTCCGGTCAGCTGCGATCGCTCTGGCGCGACCATCGCCCGCCGCAGCTTGTGCAGCATCATCCAGGCCGTCTCGTAGCGGTTCAGCCCGAGTTGCCTGTAGAGCTGGAGCGCCGACACGCCGGGCGTCGCCGTGGTCATCAGGTAGGCCGCCCAAAACCAGAGGTGTAGTGGAGTCCTGGTCTTGTGCAGGACCGTGCCGGCGGTCACCGAGACCTGGTGGCGGCAACTCTGACACTGCCACAGCAGCCGCGTCGTCACCGCCGAGGCGCGATCCGAACCGCACGCCGGACAACGGAAGCCATCCGGCCAGCGAGAGGCGAAGAGGTACTCGCGGCAAGCTGCCTCGTCCGGAAAGCGCGCCTGGAACTCGACGATCGTCCTCGGGAAGTCTGGGCGCGGCACGATGAGATCGTAACTGAGCTAACCGGATAAGCGCTAAACGTACTTATCGGAAGTCAGGAATACCCAACTACGAGATCGCCTGACGCCTGAGGCTGACGCCTATTCTTGGGGCGATGAGGCGGTTCCTGGCCTTCGCTGCCGTGCTGCCGCTGCTGGCCGCCTGCGCCGAAGGTGGGCGATCCTACGCGCCGACCTCGCCGGCGCCCGCCGTTACCCAGGCAGCCGCGGCCGCGGACAAGTCGGCCGAGGCGCCGAGCTGCTCCGGCAGGCCGACGCCGGCCCAGACGGAGGGTCCCTACTTCAAGTCGGGATCCCCGGAGCGTGCCTCACTGCTCGAGTCCGGCCTGCCCGGCGGCCAGCTTCTGCTGAGCGGGCGCGTGTTCGACGTGCAGTGCCGGCCGCTGAGCGGCGTCGTGCTTGACTTCTGGCAGGCCGACGCCTCCGGCCGGTACGACAACGCCGGCTACCGTCTGCGCGGGCACCAGTCGACCACCGCGGACGGCCGTTACACCCTGAGGACGGTGATCCCTGGCGAGTACCCTGGCCGCACCGAGCACATCCACGTAAAGGTCGCGGCGCCGGGCAAGCCGGTCCTCACCACCCAGCTCTACTTTCCGGGCGTGGCCAGGAACAGCAGCGACTCCATCTTCGATCCGGCTCTGCTCATTCGGCTCGACGATGGCGCCCCTACGCGCGGCGGCGCCTTCGACTTCGTGAGCCCGAGCTGAGCTCGGGACCTCGGGCCAAGCCGATGCGCAGCAACGTCCGCACGGATCGCGCAGCGGCGTACCTGCGGAACGAGCGCGGGGACATCCTCGGCGCGAACCCGCTCGGGTACGCCCTCTTCTCGGAGCTGTACGTCGACCCGGCTCGGCCGGTGAACCAGGCCCGGTTCGCGTTCCACAACCCCCGCGCGACCGGGGTCTACGTCGACTGGGAGAGCGTGGCCAACGACACCGTGGCGACCCTGCGCACCGCCGCCGGACGGGACCCCTATGACCGCGGCCTGTCCGACCTCGTCGGGGAGTTGTCGACGCGGCGCGAGGCGTTCCGCACCCTATGGGCAGCGCACGACGTCCGCTTTCATCGCACCGGGGTCAAGCGATTCCAACACCACGTGGTCGGTGACCTCGAACTGACGTACGAGACGATGGAAATCCCGGCCGACCCGGGTCTGAGGCTGGTTACCTACAGCGCCGAACCCGGTCCCGCATCCCAGGATCGGCTGAACTTCCTCGAGCAGGCGGAGCCGGCCGACGCGACCGACCGAGCGTCGTCGGTACGCGTGGTGGGTCCCGATACATCAATCAACAAGGAGAATCGTTGAATGCGAGGAGCCGTTATTCATGGCCCGGGCGATGTTCGCTGTGAGGAGCGCCCTGACCCGACGATCATCGAACCAACCGACGCCACTGTGCGGACCGTCGCCACAGGCACCTGCGGGGCGGACCTCTGGTGCTGGAGAGTGCAACCGGAGAGGGGAAAGCGGCCATGAAGTTTCGAAGTCTCGGGCGGACCGGCCTGCAGGTGAGCGAGCTCTGCCTAGGGGCCATGATGTTCGGCCAGTGGGGCAACCCCGACCACGATGACTCGATCAAGATCATCCGCTCGGCCCTCGACGCGGGGATCAACTTCATTGACACCGCCGACGTGTACTCCCACGGCGAGTCGGAGGAGATCGTCGGCAAGGCCATCGCT
>DASZZN010000051.1 GCA_035544955.1 Candidatus Dormiibacterota bacterium | reverse complement strand
ACACCCGTACCGACGCCTCGCCCCACGCCGGTGCCGACCCCCGCGCCCACGCCTCGCCCGACGCCGACGTCCACCCCGACACCCACGCCGGCGCCCACCCCGACGCCCACGCCGCAGTCGTTCGCGATCCTCGCTGACGGCGACGTCCTGACCGCTCGGCCGGCCGATCCGAACCAGCCGTGCGACCAGATCACCGTGACCTCCGCCGGCTGGTTTACGACCAACGGGGTCGGCGGAACCGTGAGCTACGCCTGGATTCGGACCGACACCCAGGGGAACCGACGAGTGATCGCGGAGCCATCAATCACGATTGCGCCGGGCGACACGTCGCTGCACGCCGTGCGGACTGACACCTGGAGACGGCCTCAGGACCCGGGCAGCGTGCAGCTCGTCTTCTATACGCCGACCGCCCCGGCGGTCGCCGCCAGGTCGTTCACCTGCCAGAACAACAACCAGGGCGGCTGAGCCCGCTCAGACCCCCGAAGAGGGGGGAGGGGGAGGGGTGTTGAGGCCGCCCGAGTTGGAAGGTGTGCAGCATTCCGCCCGCCCACCGGTTATACAGGGGATGCGCCTGCCGCGACGCCTCCCGTTCCGGCCGAGGCTGAGGATCCGGACCCAGATCATCCTGCCGTTCCTGCTCCTGATGCTAATTCTGGGGGTGGTGGGAACCTACCTGACGACCAGCCTGGTCGCGACCTCGCTTGAGAACCGGATCGCGGACCAGCTCGCGCACGCCGAGGACGCGGCGTTGGACGCGGCCGTCAAGCTGCAGGGTCGCCAGGTGGCGGCGATCCGGCTGTTTGCCAACACCGAGGGGGTGGACCGGGCGGTGGCCGCCGGTGACGCCGCCGCGTTGCGGCAGCTGGTCGTTCCGCTGGAGGTCAACAACCGGCTCGGCACGGTCATGATCTTCGATGCGAGAGGCCACACCATCCTGGAAGTCAGTCAGCCTGACCCTGCCAACCCGGGCGGCCTGATCTTCGGCAGTGGGACGGATCTATCGGGTGAAGCGGTTGTCCAACCCGTGCTCAAGGGGCTCTACGACTCCCTGGGCGACAAATACATCGCCTACCTCGGAACCCCGCCGTCGTCGCTCGTCGCGGCCGGCCCGGTGATCTTCGCCGATCGGGTGGTCGGCGGCATCATGGTCGCGGCACCGCTGCGTGCCGTGCTGGCGGACATGCAGAGCCATTCGCAGTCGGACGTGATGCTGATGGACGGCAGCGGACAGCTGGTGGGGAGCACGCTGACCGGGGTCAGCGGCAACCTGATCGACGACCGTGTCCGGTCGTACCTGGCCCTTGCCTCACCGGGGCGGGCCGTCACCCGGGCGGTGAAGGTCCGCGGCGAGGACTACCAGTTCCAGTTCACCAACTTCTACCTCCGCCAGCACCCCGAGGGGTACCTCGCCGTCGCCCTCTCCCGTCGAGGCGTGATCGACGCCGGGCTGCATTCCGCATTGCAGATGACGGTGCTCTTCGCCGGCGTTGTCCTTGTCCTGCTGCTCATCGGGTATTTGCTCGCGCTTCGGCTCACGCGACCGATCGAGGCGCTGGTCGCAGGAACCCAGGCGGTGGCGCGCGGCGACCTGACCAAGCGGCTGGACGTCCGGCGCCGCGACGAACTTGGCGAGCTCGCGAGGGCGTTCAATGCGATGACCCAGGACCTACAGGAACGAACCCGATCCTTGAACGAGCAGATGCGCCGCCTCGCCGCCCTGTCGCAGACGAGCCAGGGCCTTGGTAAGGAAACGGAACCCGGCGCCATGGCGGAGGCGATCCTCGGTGTCAGCCTGAAGGCGCTTGGCCTCGAGACCGCCCTCTTGCTGGCTCGCAATGAGGCAAATGGCCTCGAAGTCCGCGCGATGGTTGGTCCGGTCGGCAAGGCGGGGGGACAACTCATGCGAATGAGCCCACTGAAGCTAGCCGAGGGCTTTTCCAGCGATGCTTCGGTCGACGTCGAAATCGCGACCACCCTGACGGCCGATCCCCGACGTTGCCTGCGGCTCTTCGCCGCGCTCGCCGGTGTCCAGCAGGCGCTGGTGGTCCCACTCATTCGCGGCGAGCGCAACGCCGGGTACCTCGTCACCGGCCTCGCCCCGGGATACGCGCTGCCCAAACAGGACGTCGACCTGCTGCAAACAATCGCTACCGAGATGGCGTTGATGATCGAGAACACCGACCTTCGCAAGAAGACGCAGCTGCAGGCGCACCGACTCGATCAGGCCATCATCGCCCTCGAGAAGATCTCCCAGGCCCTGACCGCCGTCACCGTCGGCACCGACAACTTGCTCCGCGCCGTGGCGCATGCCACCTCCGAGATCCTCGACGTCCCCTACGCCTCGCTGCAGTTGCGGAAGTCCTCCTGGCGGGAGCAGTTTTCGGATGTTATCGTCGGCTGCACCACTCGGCGCGAGCTCGCCGCGGTGCGGCAGAGCACCGACCTGGTCGCCGGTCGTGTCGAGCGACCGGAGCAGGTGCTCGAGCTCGATTTGGTGGATGACCGCGGGAAGCCGCTGGCGATACCCCACCGCGTCGGATTACAGCGAGTGGTCGCCGTCCCGATGTGCTTGGGCCCGGAAATCGTCGGCGTGCTCGTCATCCACATGAAGGAACCGCGGCCGCTGGAGCGCAGCGAAATCCGGGTGCTCCAGACGCTGGCAAACCAGGCCGTGATCGCCATCGAGAATGCCGCGGCTTACGAGCACACCAAGCAGCTGGCGACGACCGACGGGGTTACGGGCGTTTCGAACCACCGCGAGTTCGAGGCCCATCTGGAGCGGGAACTGCTGCGTGCGAGAAAGACGAAGGAACCGCTGGCGCTCATCATGTGTGATGTCGACCATTTCAAGGAGATCAACGACACGGTGGGTCACCCCGCCGGCGACAATGTGCTGCGGCATCTGACGCGTCAGATTCTGGTGCCGGCCATCCGGCCGAAGGATCTGGTGGCGCGCTACGGAGGCGATGAGTTCGTGCTCGTCCTGCGCGGCGCTGACAGCCGGGCGGCGGTCGCGGTCGCGGAACGCATCCGGCGAACGGTAGCCAGCCAGGCCGTGATGCTCGACGGCAAAGCCGTCGCCAATCTCTCGCTCAGTCTCGGAATCGCCGTCTTTCCTCGGGACGGCGACAGCCGCGAGGCCCTGGTGCAGGCCGCCGACCAGGCGCTTTACGTCGCCAAGCGGACGGGCCGAAACCGGGTGGTTCGCAGCGACGCCCCCGCCGCCGAGTCGCAAGTGGCGAGCTAGCCAGCGCCCGCGAAACCGCTCAAAGCCATTCGCTAAGCTTCGAGGCCATGGCTCCGATCGCACAACGTCCTCGCGGCACGCAGGATCTCTTGCCCGCGGACCAGCCGTACTGGGATGTGTTGGAGGCTGCTGCAAAGGTTGTCGCAGGGCGATTCGGGTACCAGCGCATCGAGACGCCGATCTTCGAAACGACCGACTTGTTTGTCCGCGGCGTGGGTGAAGGTAGCGACATCGTGAGCAAAGAGATGTTTACCTTCACCGATCGCGGCGGACGTTCGCTAACGCTCCGGCCGGAGGGAACGGCCCCCATCGTCCGCGCCTACTTCGATGCCGGGATGCAGTTGGAGCCGCAGCCGGTGAGGCTCTACTACATGGGCCCGTATTTTCGCTCCGAACGCCCGCAGGCCGGGCGGTTTCACGAATTCCATCAGTTTGGGATCGAATCCATCGGTGATGGGAACCCGCTGCTCGACGTGGAAGCCATCGTGCTTGGCTGGGATTGGTTTGCCGCGCTGGACATTGGAGGCGTGAGTCTCCACCTCAACAGCATTGGCGACGAGGTCTGCCGGCCGGCCTACCGGGAACTCCTGCGCGAGTATTACCGGCCGCACCTGGCGAAGCTGAGCGAAGAGAGTCAGGCGCGCTTCGAGAAGAACCCGCTCCGGCTCTTCGACTCCAAGGATCCGCAAGACGAACCGCTGAAGCGCAATGCGCCGCGCATCGTCGATCATCTCTGCGCGCCTTGCGCCGAGGCGTTTCTCGTCGTCAAGGAGGCATTGGCCACCGAAGAGATCCCCTTCGAGCTCAATTCCAATCTGGTGCGTGGTCTCGACTACTACACCCGGACGGTTTTCGAGTACCAGCACGAAAGCCTGGGCGGGGCGCAGAACTCGTTGGGAGGCGGCGGCCGCTACGATGGACTGGCCGCCGCGTTGGGCTACCGGTCGACACCTGGGGTGGGCTTTGCCATGGGGATGGAGCGGACCGCTACGGTGCTCAAGCAGAGCAAGCCGCTCACGCCACCGGTCCCGGATGTCTATGCCGTGGCGCTCGAGGCGCGCGATGAGTCGTACGTGTTCCACCTGGCATCGACGTTGAGGGCCCGCCGGATCAGTGTCGTCTTCGACCCCGGGCCGGCGCGCCTGGACGCCAAGCTGCGCAAGGCGGCGAGGCGAGGCGCCCGCCTGGCGCTGCTGGTCGGTCCCGAGGAGCGTGAGAAAAACCAGGTCGTGATCCGCAACATGCAGGAAAAGACGCAGACGAGTGTCGCGGAACGCGACCTGCTGTCCGCGATCAGCCAGATGTTGGGCGGCGGGTGAGCCTGACCCCGCGCATTCCGGCCGGGGCCATCCGATCGGAGCAGGTTGGACGCGACGTCGACGTGTACGGCTGGGTTCACCGGCGGCGCGACCTGGGTGGCCTGATCTTCATCGATCTGCGGGATCGCAGCGGAATCGTCCAGGTGAAGTTTGACCCCGCCAACGCGCAGGCCCACGCCCTCGGGGGTGAGCTCCGACCGGAATCGGTGATCCACGTGAAGGGCCCCGTCCAGCGGCGCCCACCAGGAACCGAAAACAAGGAGCTGGCGACGGGTGAGGTCGAGGTCGACGCGCGTGCCGTGACCATCCTCAACCGCGCGCAGCCGCCGCCCTTCGCCGTCAACGAAGACAGCCCGGTCGACGAGCAGGTGCGGCTTCGCTATCGCTACCTGGACCTGCGCCGGACGAGGATGGCCCGGAACTTGCAGCTCCGGCACCGGATGACCAAAGCGATCCGCGACTTCCTCGACGCCGAGGGTTTTCTCGAGATCGAGACTCCAGTGTTGATCCGGAGCACACCCGAGGGCGCTCGCGACTTCCTCGTCCCAAGCCGGCTGAAGCCAGGCCACGTCTACGCCCTGGCGCAGTCGCCGCAGCTCTACAAGCAGTTGCTGATGGTGGCCGGCATGGATCGGTACTTCCAGATCGTCCGCTGCTACCGCGACGAAGACCAGCGGGCGGATCGCCAACCGGAGTTCACACAGTTGGACCTCGAGATGTCGTTCGTCGGCGAGGACGACGTCCTCGATGTCATCGAACGGTCCTTCGCCCACGTCTGGCAGAAGGTGCTGGGCGTCGCCGTGCCGACACCGATCCGGCGCATCACGCACGCCGAAGCCATATTGCGCTACGGCGTCGACAAGCCCGACCTGCGCTACGGTCTCGAGATTCAAGAGTTGTCCTCGATCTTCGGCGGGACGGAATTCAAGATCTTTCGCCAGGCGCTCGATGCCGGCGGTGTCGTCCGCGGTCTGCGGATCCCGCGGGCCGTCGGTGGAAAGGAGATCGACGCGCTCACCGAGGTCGCCCGCGCGGAAGGCGCGAAGGGGCTGGCGTTCTGGCACCGGGACGCCGGCGGCTGGCGTTCGCCGATCGCGAAGTTCTTCGACGAGCGAGCGCTCACCCAGTTGCAAGAGGCGACCCACGCCGAGCTGGGCGACGTGGTCGTCGCCGTGGCCGATCAAGTGGAGGTGGCGTCGGCCTCGCTGGGAGCCGTCCGCAAAGCCGCGGCTCGCATGCTGGACCTGGTGAAGGAGGGGGTCTTCGAATTTGTCTGGGTCACGGACTTTCCGCTATTCGAGCGCAGCAAGGAAACCGGCGAGATCACGGCCGCCCACCATCCGTTCACCGCGCCAAGGCCCCAGGACCTCGAGCTCCTAGCCAGCGACCCGCTCAAGGTGCACGCCCGTAGCTACGACCTGGTGCTGAACGGTACCGAGCTCGGCTCGGGCAGCATCCGAATCCACGACCCGGAGTTGCAGCAACGCGTCTTCCAGGGTCTGGGGATCTCGCGCGAGGAGGCGGAGAAGCGCTTTGGCTTTCTCCTGACGGCGTTCCGCTACGGCGCGCCGCCGCACGGCGGATTCGCCTACGGCCTCGATCGCGTCGTCATGCTGGCGGCCGGCCAGGAAACGATCCGGGAAGTGATCGCCTTTCCCAAGAACCAGCAGGCGGAAGAGTTAATGACCGATGCGCCGGCTCCTGCGGATCCGAAACAACTCCGTGAACTCGGCCTCGAATTGGTTCGGCCGCCGTTGAAACCCTCCCGGTAACGTCCGGTTCGAAACGGTAACGGGCCTTTTGCGGCCTCGTCACGCAATGCAAGATCGGCGCCACCGCGGGCGTAAGGTACGGAACATACAGTAGGGTCCATGAACGCCGCCCTCTTCACCAAATCGACGACAGGACTCATTCTCGCTTCCAGTTTGATCGCTGCTTCGAGCATTCTTGGCCATGCACAAGACGCACCCGTCGCCCTGGGCACGCAGGCCACGCTCTCGCTGAGCGGGTACTACAGCACGACTCCGACCGGCCAGGCGGCGCTGGGCGGCCACACCTTTGACATGACCAGCGGAAACGCGGTCAAGCTGCTCAACGGTGGCACCGCGACCTTCACGGGTTCGTACCAGAACGCCAAAGCCGTCTACCTGCTGCTCAATACCGCCAACACGTACAACTGGTACGCGGGCAGCGTCGTGGG
Organism: Candidatus Dormiibacterota bacterium; assembly: GCA_035544955.1. Taxonomy (NCBI): domain Bacteria; kingdom Bacillati; phylum Candidatus Dormiibacterota; species Candidatus Dormiibacterota bacterium. The sequence continues at coordinate 147,294 of DASZZN010000051.1, read as the reverse complement.
CACTGTGGTGCTGACCTTCAGTGACGCGACGACCCAGAGCACGGACCTCGTCATCGGCGCGAACCTGCGCGAGTGGCGCACCGGTGCCGCCGGTGTCGTGAACACGCTGACCGACGCGGCAGCCGCTCCGGTGTGGACCACCACGGCCCAGCCGTCGATGGGTGGCGGGACCGCCGTCCTGGACATGCTGACGATCCCGGTCGCGACTACCGGGAAGACGCTGACCACCGTGACCGTGACCGATACCAACGGATGGGGTTCGCTGCAGATGGACCTCGCCGGCCTGACCGCGGACTTCACGCCGCCGGCACCCCCAGTTGTGAAACCGCCGACCGGCGGTGGCAACCACGACGGCGATCATAAGAATACCGACAAGAAAACCAAGGTCGAGAAGGACGACAGCAACGCGGCCGACAAGGACGACCGCGAGGCCGACAAGAAAGACGACAAGACCACGACCAAGCCGGTCGTCAAGAAGACCGACGCGAAGAAAAACAGCGATCAGCACCAGCACAACGACTAGAAGGAAACCTCGATAGAGAGGCTCGGCCAGCCGGCCGGGCCTCTTTCGTTTTTCAAGCCGTCCGGAGGCTGATACACTCGCCGGGTTGCCTGTGCCGATCCCGCCCGTGTTCGTGCTGGCTACGCTCGTCATCCTGCTGGGCACACAGCTCGCCTACCTGGTGGCGCCACGGGCGCCGCACTACCTGGTCCGCCTGGGTCTGAGCGCGCTGGCCGTGCTCGTCGGGGAGGCGGCAGGGCTGGCCGGCGTGGGTGCCCCGCTCGCCATTGGCGAGCTGCACCCGCTCAACGATCTGGTGGTGCTGGCCATCTTGCAATGGGCGGTCACGGCGTGGGTGCGGCGTGCTCAGCCGGCCTAGACCGCGCCCGGCCACGTTTGGCGACCTCCCGAATGAGGTAGAACAACGGCAATATCGCGCGAGTGGGGAGCTCGAGAGGAGTTCGTGATGGTGTGGCAAGTCGGCGTGCTGCTGGTCGGCATTGGGTTTCTCCTGCTCAGCATCTTTGCCTCCTTCATCCTTCTGAACATGACGCGCAGCCTTCGGACAATCGAGGCCATCCTGACGCTGACGCTCGACGAGGCCCGGTTGGCGCTCCCTGAGCTGCGGCACAGCCTGCAGCAAATCGATGACATGGTTAGCGGCGTCAACGACAAGTTCACGGCCGCCGACCGGGCGATGAACGCCACCGGTGCTGCGATCACCGGTTGGCGCGATCGCGTGCGCGACACCCTTGGGGGAATCGGCCGCCGTCGCAGATCACCAGCCGGCCAGCACCGGGAGGAAGCATGAGGGAAAACCGACTTCGCCACCAGCCCGCGACAACTGGCCACGAGGCGCCCACCACGAGCGCTTACGTCACCGAACTGAAGCTCCCGGCCGTCCCCGACTACATCGTCGTCGCCAAGCGGGCCGCCGCCTCCCTGGGTCTCGTCGTCGGGTTCTCGGTGCAGGAAATCGACGACCTGAACATCGCCATCACTCAGGCCTGCGAGAGTGCCTGCGCCGCCGCCGCCCAACAGTGGGGGAGTGGCAACGGACAGCTGAAATTGATCTTCAAGAGCCGGCCCCGGCGGCTCGAGGTCGAGGTGCGGAGCGTACCGCCGCGCGCGGTGGAGCAGCCGACCGTGCGCCGCACCCGCCACGAGGCGGAGCTCGACTATGAAACCATTGGTTTGAACATGATCCGGCTGTTCGTCGATGAGCTCCGCTACCAGGTGGATGACCAGACGGGCAGCCTGCGGATGAGGATGGTCAAATACCTGATCGAGTAGACCCGCCAGCGTCTTCGCGCCCCACCGTCCGACCCAATCGAGAGCTCGTTCGCCGTCTGTTCCTCCAGTATCAGAAAACGAAGGACCCCGAGGTCCGCCAGCAGCTTGTTGAGCTGTTCAACAACCTGGTCATCTTCCTAGCCAAGAAATTCAGCAACCGGGGCGAGCCGCTCGAGGACATCGTCCAGGTCGGCTACATTGGCCTGCTCGCGGCAATCGAGCGCTTCGAGCCGCAGCGCGGCCTGGAGTTTTCGACCTTCGCCACGCCCACCATCGTTGGCGAAATCAAGCGTTACTTCCGGGACAAGAGCTGGGCGGTCAAGGTGCCACGCCGGCTCCAGGAAACGATGCAGCGCGCCGATGTCGCGTCGCAGCGGCTGCAAGCGAAACTCGGTCGCCAGCCGTCCGTGAACGAGATCGCCAAAGAGCTCGAGCTGCCACCGGAAGACGTGCTGGAAGCGATGGAGGCGAGCCCCGCGCAGCGTACCATCCCGTTCGAGTCGACCGGACCTGCACCCAAGGACGACGACGGCCTTCAACTAACTGAACGTCTCGGGCGAGAAGACGAGAACCTCGACAAGGTGGAGCTGCAGGATCTGCTCGACCAGGCGATGCGCCACCTGACGCCGCGCGAGCGGCGCATCATGTATCTACGCTTCGTCGATGAGCTGCCCCAGGCGGAAGTTGCAAAGCGGCTTGGCATCTCGCAGATGCACGTTTCGCGGCTGCAACGGGCCGCCGTCGAGCAACTGAAGCGGGAGATGCCCGTCTCCAGCTAGCGCCATTGGTAACGCCGGGCGTCGGGTAAGGATCCCCGACTGAATTCGAACTCAGTACAATGAGTAAGCGCGCAGGCCAGATATGACGAGCGCGGACATCCGCCAGCGTTTTCTCAACGTCTTCAAAGAGCGGGACCACAAGGTGTTACCGAGCTCCTCCCTGATCCCGTTCGGCGATCCTACGCTCCTGTTCACCAGCGCCGGCATGGTGCAGTTCAAGCCGTACTTTCTGGGCCAGGCTCGTCCGCCCTACCCGCGTGCCACCACCTGTCAGAAGGTCTTCCGCTCAGTCGACATCGACGTGGTGGGCCACGATGGCCATCACCTCACCTTTTTCGAGATGCTGGGCAACTTCTCTTTCGGCGACTACTTCAAGGAGAAGGCCATTCCCTACGCGTACGAATTCCTGACCAAAGACCTGAAGCTCGAAAAGGAGCGGCTCTGGGCCGGGATTCACAACGACGATGACGAGAGCTTCGAGATCTGGAAGAAGACCGGCATCCCGCCCGAGCGGATTCGGCGCTTTGGTGACGAGTACAACTTCTGGGCCGCGGGTCCCACCGGCCCCTGCGGACCAGACTCCGAGATCCACTACGACTGGGGCGAGCAATACAGCTGTGGCCGGCCGGACTGCGGGCCGAACTGCGAGTATTGCGATCGCTTTCTCGAGATCTGGAACCTGGTCTTCATTACGTGGAACCGGGACGAGGCGGGTGTCCGAACCCCGCTTCCCAAGAAGGGCATTGACACGGGCATGGGTCTCGAGCGCATCACGTCGGTCGTCAATCAGAAGCGGTCGCTCTTCGACACCGATCCGTTCCAGCCATTGATCCAGCACTTTGCGCAAGAAGCGGGCAAAACCTATGGGACAAATCCGGAGACCGACGTCTCGTTTCGCGTGCTCGCCGACCATGCCCGCGGCAGCACCATGCTGCTGGCCGACGGAGTGATACCGGCCAATGACGGGCGGGGCTATGTCCTGCGGCGTCTGGTCCGGCGAGGCATGGTCCATGCCCGCCGGCTCGGGCCGGCCGTTCACCTGTCGTCGGGTGTGCCCATCGTCGCCCGCCTGCTGGGGCCCGTATACCCCGAGGTCAGGACGCAGGCCGACCGGATCACCGAGGTGGTCAGGTCGGAGGAGGAGCGGTTTGGCGTCGCGCTGCGCCAGGGGATGGAGCGCCTGCAGCCTTTACTGGAGCGCGGAACCCTTAACCCCCAAGAAGTGTTCTACCTCCATGACACGCTCGGCTTCCCGATCGAACTCACGGCCGAGCTGGCCGAGGAACGAGGCGTGGAGGTCGACCTGGAAGCCGTGGCCGCGCTGATGCAGGGCCAGCGTGACCGCAGCCGGGTCGCAACCGGGGGGTTCACCGCCCCGCTGGCTGGAAGTGCCAGCCGGTTCGTCGGCTACGACCAGCTGGAAACGGAGACAGTCGTCACCGAGGTCTTTCCGGTGGTCGGCGAACCGGAGCGCGCCGACGTGTTTCTCGAGGAAACGCCCTTTTACGCGGAGCGCGGCGGGCAGACGGCCGACACCGGCTCGCTCAGCTGGAGCGGGACGAAGGTTCGCGTTGTCGACGTGCAGCCGCAAGGTGAGGCGATCCGGCATCGAGTCGAGATGCGGCCTGACCGGCTGAAGCCCGGCGATCGTGTCCGGGCAACGGTTGATGCCCCACGTCGACAGGCCGTGGCACGGCATCATTCAGCCACCCACCTACTGCACCGGGCGTTGAGGGACGTGCTGGGCGAACAGGCCGTCCAGGCCGGCTCCTCGGTTCAGCCCGACTATGCGACCTTCGACTTCCGCTTCTCTCGGGCGTTGACGCCAGAAGAAGTCGACCGCGTCTCCGCCTTATTGAATGAGAAGATCCGCGCCAACCTCGTCCGCCGTGTCGAGGAGCTTCCGCTCGAGCAGGCGATTGCGACCGGGGCGGTGGCGCTGTTCGACGAGAAGTACGGCGAACGGGTTCGAGTGGTCTCCTTCGGCGATTGGGCCCGCGAGCTCTGCGGTGGCACGCACGTCGAGCGGAGTGGTGAAATCGGCATCGCGTCGATATCCAGCGACCGCAGCATTGGCGCGGGCGTTCGTCGAATCGAGATGCGGTCCGGCGCCGCGGCCGAGCAGCAGATCCGGAACGACGAACGCGTGCTTCGCGAGTTGGGCGACGCGCTGCGAACGGGGCCATCAGAGCTACCGGCTCGGGTCGCAGCCTTGCAGGCAGAGGTCAAACGCCTCGAGAAGGAATCCGCAAACCTCCGCCAGCGCCTCGCGGCGGGCGGGGGTGCCCAGCTGGAAGAAGCCGACGTCGACGGAGTGCGCCTGATGCTGCAGCGGGTCGACGAGCAGGAAAAGGACCTGCTGGTCTTCGCCGACCAGGCACTGAACCGCGCCAATGGCAACGGGGTCGCGATCATCGTCGGCGGTCGCAACTTTGCGATCAAGGTGGCAAGCCCGCTGGCCGAACGGCTTCCGGCGAACGATCTGATCCAGGCCTTCCGCCAGGTGGCCGGGGGGAAGGGGGGAGGCCGTGGCCCCGTTGGCCAGGGCGGCGGCATCGATCCCAATCGCGTCGAGGACGCATTCAAGTCGGTGCAGGACTACGTGAGGAAGCAGTTGGGACCGAAATGATCAAGATCAAGGACCGGATCAAGCGCTTGCGCCGCGGCGCCGATTACGAGAATTACTACACCGCCCTCGACATCGGGACCGAATACATCAAGGCGCTGGTCGTCAAGCGCGAAGGGAAGAACGGCGTCGTGCTGGGCGCCTCGCGCCAGCGACAGGAATTCGCGGACATGCAGGGAGGCGTTCCCTCTGACATCCAGGGAATCATCGATAGTTGTGACCGGGCGATGTCGCAGGCCGAGGACATGTGCGACACGATCCCCGGCCAGGCCGTCATCGGAATCGCTGGCGAGCTCGTGAAAGGCCTGAGCACGTCGGTCACGGTGCCGCGGGCGGACCCCAACCTCAAGATCAATGAGAGCGAGTTGCTGCAAACCCTCCAGCTGGTGCAGAAGCGCGCGCTCCGCGAGGCGAGCCATTCGATGAGCCTCGAGCTCGGGGTTTCGGACGTGAACGTCAAGCTGATCAATTCCGCGATCACCAGCGTGCGCATCGACGGCTTCGTCGTGAACAACCCCATCGACTTCCAGGGCAAGCAAATGGTGATCACGATCTTCAACACCTTTGCGCCGCTCACCCACGTGGGCGCCCTGCAGACGATCGCCTCGGAACTCGATCTGGAGCTGATCGCCACGGTCGCGGAACCGTACGCGATGGCGCGCTGCGCCGCCACCGACGAGGTCTACGACTTCGGCGGAATCTTCATCGACATCGGCGGCGGAACCACCGATATCGCGCTGATCCGCAACGGCGGGATCGAGGGCACTCGGATGTTCCCCATCGGTGGGCGCGTTTTCACCAAGAAGCTGGCCTCGCGCTTCGGCATCTCCTTCGCCGACGCCGAGGCGGTCAAGTTGCGCCATTCGAAAGGCGAGCTCCCTCCCGACCACGCCGAAAAGGTCCACGCGGTACTTGCCAGAGACGCCGAGGTGCTGGTGGAGGGGGTGGCGATCACCCTGCAGGAAATGGCAAAAGGCGACCGCCTGCCCACCGCCATCTACCTGGCGGGCGGCGGCAGCGCCCTGCCGGAGGTCAAGGACCAGCTCAACGCCTTCTCCTGGGGCGAGAAGCTCCCTTTCGCCCGGACTCCGACCATCAACGTGCTCCGCCCGGTCGACATCCGGGGGATCTACGACTCGACCGGCCTCCTCCTGGACCAACAGGACATCACCCCGATGGGATTGGCCTTCCATGCGATCCAGCAGCAGTCGGAAGACCAGGCGCCTCTCTACGGGTTGATGCGCAAGGTCCTCAAAGCGATGAAAGTCTGAGTGCCGGGTACGAAAACCTGACACCGTAACAACTCGACAATCAGTGACGTTTCCGGTATGAAAGGCTGCGACGTGTTAAAACTGTGAAGACTCTGGCCAAACTTCTCTACGTCGAAGCTGACGAGGAGATCACCGACCTCGTCGATCGCCTGCGGGATCTCAGCCTCGAGGATGAGGTCACCTTCGTCGTCCCGGAACGTGCCCGGGCATTGCAGAGTCCCATGAGCTTCCGGCTCCTCAAGCGCTATGCGGACAGCTATGGGAAGCGGGTCAACCTGGTCAGCACTGATCCCCGGCTCCAGACGATGTCCCTGGAGGCCGGCTTTACCGCCTTCCCGAGCCTGGCCGCCTACGACCGCGGCACCGAGGTGCACAGTCCGGAACTGGTCGCCGAACCGCCCTCGAATGCCGCGGCTGCCGTCGCCCCAGCTGCGGCGGTGACCGCCCCACCGGCCCCCCCGGCCCCACCGGCCCCCCAGGCGGCTGCTCTCCAGCGCGGGGTCGCCACGCTTGAGCGGCCGCGCGAGACGTCGCTGGTCTCGTCCCCGCCAAAGCGGCAGGCGCCTTCCCCGAGGAAGCCCGCGCCATCGGGGCCGCCGCTCGGAAGCTACCGACCGTACCTGATTGGGGCCGCCGCGGTGTTTGTTGTGGCCTTGTTGCTTGGCATCCTGTACCTCCCAACCGCGACCGCCACCGTGTCCGTTCAGGGGACGGCGGCCACGGCGGATATCACCCTGCTGGGGGCACCCGGGACGGCGGCCGGATCACCCGACCATTTCGCGACCCAGGCCGTTCACGCGAGTCAGTCGCAGACGTTTCCTGGGACCCCGACAGGGCAGAAGGCAGTACCCGCGGTTCCGGCATCAGGCTCGGTTACCTTCACTGAGAACTGCTCTTTCCTGTGTACGAACGGCCTTAAACCCATTCCGGCGGGAACGATGGTAAGTACGTCAGACGGGAAGCAATACGCCACGCAAAGAGCGGTAAACGTGTTGTCACCCCATGGCTCGGTCTCAGTAGCGGCTTCCGCGACGCAACCAGGACCAAATGGCAACACGGTGGAACATACGGTCACGAACATCAATAACAGCTCAGACGATTCGCTCTCAGTTGACAATCCGGCTGCGATTGGAGGCGGTGCCGACGCGCGTACCGCCACCATCATTCAGCCGTCCGACATCGACAGCGTCCGTGACGTCTATGCGAAAGATGCCGTGCCGCAAGTGACCGATCAACTCAACGGCAAGGCCCAGGGCCTGAAGATCGTGCTCGTTGGAGCTGGCGTACAGGCCACGGCTACTTCCGATCACAAGGCCGGCGAAGAGGTTACTGGTTTCACCATCACGGTCACGGTCGCGGGGGACGGCATCGCCTTCGACGAGAAATCGGTCCAACAAATGCTCAAGTCGTCCCTGCAGCGGAAGATCCCTCAGGGCTCGCAGTTGACGACCAACGGGACGACGGTCAAATATGAGCCGATCGACGCGACGACCGATGGTCACATCACGCTCAACGGCCACGCGTCGGGCTTCTACACGCCGATCTTCCTCGAATCCAACATCCGCTCGCATCTAAAGGGGATGAGCCCGACGAAGGGGCGCGCCTTCCTCCAGGGGCTCCCGAACGTAGTCGACGCCCGGGTAACCCAGTCGCCATTCGGCCTGCCGTGGCTGCCGTTCTTCAGCTCCCGTATCACGCTCAAGATCCAGGAGGTTTCCAGCAGCAGCACGGGCCCGTGAGGATCCTCGCGATCGACCCGGGCACGGTCCGGCTCGGTCTCGCGCTTAGCGATCCCTCCGGGACGATTGCTCAGCCACTGAGCGTGCTGGCGCGCCGCTCGGAGGCCGAGGATCTCAAGGCACTCAACGATCTGGTCGAGCGCCACGAAGTTGGACTCATTGTCATTGGGCTGCCGCGCTTGATGAACGGCCGCATCGACGCCGCGGCCCAGCAAGCCCAGCTGTTCGGCGCCCACGTAGCCAAGGCCACCGGCCGGCCGGTAGCATACTGGGACGAACGGCTCACGAGCGTGGCGGCCGAACGGTACCTGATCGAACAGGGCAAACGGCGCGGCAAAAGGCGCCAGGAGATCGATCGAGTGGCCGCCACGTTATTGTTGCAGGGATATCTCGACTATCGGGCTGGTCGGGCACCAGGAGGCTGAATGCCAGAGATACCGGAAGCGAACGGAGAAGTACAAACTATCGAGCTGGTCAATGAGAAAACCGGCGAAGAGGAAAGCTACGTCGTCCACGACGTCGTGGAGATCGAAGGCGAAACCTACTACGTCCTACAGGCGGAGGCGGACGAGGACCGCGTGCTCATCCTTCGCCGCGAAGGCGAGTCGTTGGTGACGCTGGACGACGACGAGCACGACCGGGTGGTCGAGCAGCTCGAGGAATTCGAAGAGGAAGACGAGCCCGATGATGACGGCGGTCCTGAACGCTGACTGATCCGAAGCGGTCTCCGATGCGGGCAACTGCCCCGCGCAAGCGCAGCCGTGCCCTCGGCTGCGTGCAATGGTTCGTCGTCATCCTGTTCCTCCTGCCGGCGGCCCTGGGCATCCCGGCCGTGATCGGGTACACCTGGGTGGACCATCAGCTGAACCAGCCGGCCAACCCCGGCAACTCCAAGGTGCGATTCGTCGTGCCCCCCAGGGCGACATTTCATGAGGTCGCAGACACGCTGCACCGGACGGGCCTGATCGACTCGGTGACCGTCTTCGATTTGTATGCACGCTACAAGCATCTGGACCGCAACGTTCAAGCGGGCGCCTACGAGCTGAGCCGGAACCTGAACATGATCCAGATCCTGGGCGCGCTGCAGACCGCGATCCCAGAGGAAATCTTCGTGACGATTCCCGAGGGATACAACATCAAGAAGACGGCGGCAGCCCTCGACACCGGCGGCGGCCCCGTCAAGGGAAGCGATTACATCGCGCTCGCCGTCCAGGGGCAGTTCAACTACGACTTTCTCAAGGACCTGCCGCCCGGTGCCTCGCTGGAGGGCTTCCTCTTCCCGGATACCTACCTCGTGCCGCGAAACGGGACGGCAAAAGAGCTGATCACGCTGCAGCTCGAGAACTTCAAGACGCACTGGGACGACACGCGAAAGAGCCAGGCAGCCCAGCGGAAGCTCAACCCCCTCCAGATCGTCACAATCGCGTCGATGATCGAACGGGAGGCCCTCTACCCGGACGACCGGCCGCTGGTCAGCAGTGTGATCTACAACCGGCTGGCGGCCGGCTGGCCGCTCCAGATCGACGCCACCGTTCTCTACGCGCTGGGCCGCTGGCAGGCCTCAGTGACGAAGGAGGACCGCATGGTTCAGTCGCCCTACAACACCTATCTACATACGGGACTTCCTCCTGGACCTATCGCGAACCCAGGCATCAAAGCCATCGATGCCGCACTCCAACCCGCGAACACCGGGTATTTCTTCTACCTCTCCGACCCCCAGGGTCACAACCACTACGCCAAGACCAACGAAGAGTTCGCCCGCCTCCTCAAGCAGTACGGCCTCCAGTAAGGACCCCCGCCCCGGCGTGGAAAGGCGGGGGAATGGGCCCCCGACCCGGCTGCTGCTGCTCGGCGGAGACGGGGACGGGGAGCCCGCCGTCAGCCTCTTCAACGCCGGCTTCGAGGCGGCCGGAATCGAGGCCCGCTGCGAAGTCCGGACGGTGGGCCCGGCCGAGCTCCCCCAGGCGATCGCGCGCATTCGGGCCGACCGCAATGTCCTGGGTGCGGCGGTCACCATGCCGCATGCGGTCGCGGCCAGTCGGTTGCTCGACGGGCTCGGTCCCGAAGCGCAGGTCATCAAGGCGGTCAACACCATCAGTCATCGGGCCGGCGCCCTGATCGGCTGGAATACCGATCGCTCGGGCTTCGCGCAGGCCCTCGACGACGCCGGCTTCCAGGCGAAGGGACGCTCCGTGCTCGTGATCGGGGCGGGCGGCGGCGCCCGAGCCTCGGTCGACGCACTGCGCGAGGCCGCCACGAAGATCTGGGTCACGAGCCGCGACCTCGATGAGGCCAGGGCCGTCTGCCGCGACCTCGAGGTCAGCAGCGGCGGCCCGGCGCCGCTGGGATCCCTCTCGTTGCTGGTTCGGAAGGCCGAACTCATCGTCAATGCCACGCCGGTTGGGAGCGATGGCGAGTCGGTCCTCTTTCCGGTTGACTGGATAACGCCGAGCCAATTCGTTTTCGACCTGGTATACGAGCCCCCGTTGACGCCCTTGCTTCGCGGAGCGCGGGAGCAAGGCGCCCGGGCGATGAACGGGCTTACGATGCTGCTCTTCCAGGGGCTGGCGGCTTTCGAGATCTGGACCGGCCAGCCACCGCCCGAGGCCGCCATGCGGGCGGCTCTCGAACGCGCGGTGGTGGGGCGCCTCACCTCGTGAGGCACCTGCTGCTCGCGCTCGGCTGGGCCGTTGTCGGCGCCGGCGTCGGTGTCGGACTGAACTACCTGTCCCGCTGGTTGGCTCGGATCGAGGAGATCGAGTTCCGGCAGTCCGTCCGCGAGTCGTTGCTGATGCCCGCGCTGGCCGCGGCGCTCTTCTTCGTGTTCGCGCTCCAACTGGGTGTCCAGCCGCTCCTATTCATCGACTCGGTCTACGTCGTCGTGCTGGTGCAGGTGCTGGGGTTCGACCTGAAGACCCGCTACATCCTCGATCTCGTGATGTTCCCCAGCTGGGTGATCGCTTTTGCCCTCGCCTTCGTCACGCCCTGGACGCCTGCCCTGACCTGGCCATGGCCCGACTGGCGAACTGCCCCGGTAGCCGCGCTGATCGCGGGCGGCGTCTTCCTGCTCCTTTTTTTCGGCGGCCAGCTGGCCTTTGGGGCCGAGGCATTCGGCTTCGGTGATGTCAAGCTCGCGGTCTTCATTGGGATGGCGACCGGGCTCTCGAACCTTCGCATGGCCCATGCTCTCCTCGACGGGGTCCTCCTGGGCGGGTTTGTCGCGATAATTCTGCTCATCACCCGCATCCGGAGCTTCAAGGACGCCGTCCCCTATGGACCGTTCCTCGTGCTCGGAACGCTGTTCGTCCTCTACAGTCAGGCCCCATGAACGCCCGCGACCTGCTTCCCGGCGAACGGATCCTGGCGAGCTCGTCTCGACACTGGGTCGTCCTCCTGCGCCCGATTGCCACCACAATCCTGGCGGTGGCCATCGTGCTGGTGATCCTGGCGCTGCTGCCGATCTCGGGCGAGCTGCGCCTGCTGCTGATGCTCGGCGCGATCCTGGTCGGGTTAGGGATCCTCAACCTCTATTACTGGGGCTGGCGGGCTCACGAGTACGTCCTCACCGACCAGCGCGTCATCATCAACGAGGGCATCGTGTCCACGGTCTCCCGCTCGATCGCGATCGACCGGATCCAGGATCTCACCACTTTCCAGGGCCTCTGGGGCCGGACCTGGGGCTTCGGCGATATCGAGCTCGAGTCCGCCGGGCGGGAGGGCGCCGAACTGCTCAGCACGGTGCCGCGCCCGCAACAGCTTCGGAACGCAATCTTCAGTCAGATCGAGGCTCGCCGCCGTCAGGGGGGTTCAGCGAACCCTTAGGGGGGTACAATCGCAAGCCGGTATGGTCAACCCCAGTGATTTCCGAAACGGCATGACGATCGAGTGGGAGGGCGAGCTCTGGACCGTGCTCGAGTTCCAGCAGGGCCAGAACGCCCGCGGCGACACCTTTTTTCGCACCAAGCTGCGCAATGTCCGCAGCGGGTCGATCATCGACCAGAAGTTCCGTGACAAGGATCGCTTCGCCCGCGCGAGGATCGAGAAGGTGGCCATGCAGTACCTTTACAGCGACGGTGACCGCCACTTTTTCATGGACCTGGCGAGCTACGATCAGCTCCCGCTTGGCGATGACCAGTTGGGCGATGCCTTGAAGTACCTGAAGGAGAGTTCCTCAATCGAGGTCCTAATGTACGAGGGCCGGCCGCTGGGCATCGAGCTACCCACCACGGTCGATCTCAAGGTGACGGACACCTCGCCTGGATTCAAGGGCGACACCGCGGCCGGCGGTGGGAAGCCGGCGACGGTGGAGACCGGGCTGATCCTGAACGTCCCCTTCTTTGTCAACGAGGGCGACGTCATCCGCGTCGATACCCGCACCGGCGCCTACGTGGAGCGGGTCTGACGATGCCGGACCGTCCGCTCGGCTCCGTCAAGGTGGCCAACGAGGTCATCGCCCACATTGCCTCGCTGACCGCCAGCCAGGTGCAGGGCATCGTTGGTATGTACCAGGCGAAAGCCCGAGACGGTCATCGCGTCCTGCCGGCTGGCAGCTCGCACAAGGGCGTTCGGGTCGATATGGGCAACGACGCACTGAATCTCGAGCTGTTCGTGATCGTCGATCACTCTGCCAACGTCCCGACGGTCGCGGCGGAGGTGCAGCGGCAGGTGGCGGATGCGATTGACAAGATGCTGGGTCTCGAAGTCCGCCAGGTCAACGTCTTCGTCGGGGACGTGAGGTTCCCCGAAGACGCCTAGGCGGCCTTTCGTGCAGTCCTAGTGGGACGGCGCCACCTGGCCCGCGAGCTCGCGCTCAAGGTCCTGTTCGAGCTCGAGAGCGACGGCGGCGATGCGGAACGGTCGCTTCAATACCATGTTGCGGAGTCGCGCGCCGATGCCGAGGTGGCGGATTTTGCCCGAACCCTGATCCAGGGCGTGCGGGACCATCAGGCAGAGATCGATGCCCAGCTGAAGGAGGCCTCAAGCAACTGGGGCCTCGATCAGATGGCGAAGGTGGAACGAACCTTGTTGCGAATCGCCAGCTTCGAGATTCTCTACCTCCCCAGTGTTCCGCTGAAGGCGGCCATCAACGAGTCGATCGAGCTGGCCAAGACCTTCGGCGGCCCCGACTCCGGCAAGTTCGTCAACGGCATCCTCGGCCGGATCGCTGCCGACGCCGAGATCCGCAAGCATCCCGTCGACACCAAGTCCCAGGGGGCTCAGTGATCTCGAACGACGACGTCGGTCATATGGATTACGAGATGGCCGCCGCCGAGCTGGAGCGAACGGTTCAGCAGCTGGGGAAGGAGCAGGAGGATCTCGCGGAGTCGGTGCGCAGCTTCGAGCGCGGCCTGGCGCTGGCGCGGCGCTGCGCCCGACTGCTCGATGATGCCGAGCGGCGACTGAAAGAGCTGGCGCCCACCGGTGAGCGTCAACCGGGTCCGTGACGCTGCTCCGAAACCCGTATTTCGTCGTTCCCCTGATCGCATGGGGAATCGCCCAGGTGGCTAAGGTCATCTTCGACTCCGTCCTGCTGCACCGGTTCAGCGTGCGGCGTTTGGCCACCGCGGGCGGGATGCCCAGTTCGCACAGCGCGCTGGTCGTCTCTCTGACGACGATCGTCGGCCGGCTGGAGGGGGTGCAATCGGCGATCTTTGCGGTCTGCTTGATCTTCGCCAGCGTTGTCATGTACGACGCCACCGGCGTGCGGCGGGCGGCCGGCCAGCAGGCCATGATCCTCAATCGGCTGATCGATGACCTCTTCATCGCGCATCAGGGCATCCGCCAGGAGCGGCTGCGCGAGCTGCTCGGCCACACACCGATCGAGGTGATCGCCGGCGCCCTGCTCGGGATTATTGTCGGGCTGGGAATATGGCGCTGATGGTTGAAGGTCGCGTCCGCCTGGACCAGGTGCTCGTGGCGCAGGGACTCGTGCCGTCGAGGCAGCGTGCCCAGGCGATGGTACGCGCCGGCCTGGTGCGGGTGGCGGGCGCGGTGGCCGAGCGGCCGGACCAGATGGTCGACCCCAGTGTCAGCATCGGGTTGGACCACGCCAGGGTCTACGTCAGTCGTGGAGGCGACAAGCTGGCGGCCGCACTCGACGCCTTTGGCATCGACCCAGCGGGCCGAGTCTGCCTCGACGTCGGCGCGTCAACCGGGGGCTTTACGGACATCCTGCTGCAACGGGGCGCCGCGCGGGTGATGGCGGTCGACGTCGGCTACGGGCAGCTGGCCTGGAGCCTTCGCCAGGACCCACGGGTCACCGTCTTGGAACGGGTCAACATCCGGCACCTTGAGCGCTTGCCAATCCCGGCGGACCTGGCCGTGATCGACGTCTCCTTCATCTCCTTGCGGTTGGTGCTGCCGCGCGTGCGAGACCTGCTCAGCCCGCCCGCCGAGGTCGTGGCCCTGGTCAAGCCGCAGTTCGAGGTGGGGAAGGGCGCGCTGGGAAAGGGTGGCATTGTGCGCGACCCCGAACAGCATCGCCGAGTTCTGAGCGAGCTCCGGCAATTTGCCGAGGAGAGCGGATACGAGGTCGCCGGGGAGATCCCCTCGCCGATCCTGGGCGCGAAGGGCAACCGCGAGTTCCTGCTGCATTTGAGGCGAAATGGCTGACGCGGTTGGCATCGTTTGCCACCCACGCATCGACATTGGCGGTGCCCCGGTCATGGAGGCGCGCCGGCGGCTCGAAGCGGGGGGTTTTCGCGTCTGGACCTACTGCGCCACCGCCGAGGAGCGCCCCGGCGCGCTGGAGGGCGAGCTCGACGGCACGCGCTTGATCGTCAGCATCGGGGGTGACGGCACCTTGCTCTGGACCGCCCAGCAGGCGGCCGTTGCCCACATCCCGGTGCTCGGGATCAACGCCGGCCGCCTGGGCTTCCTGACGCAAGTCCAGCTCGGCGACGAGGGGAAGGCCTTCGATCGCTGGAGCGCCGGAGACTTCACGTTGCAGCGCCGAGCCCTGCTCGAGGCGCGGGTCGACGGCCGTGTCTTTCTCGCCCTCAACGACGTCACCGTGCACAAGGGGATCGAGATCAACCTGATCCGGATCGAGGCCTTCGTCGACGGCCAGCCGGCCGGCCGGTTCGATGCTGACGGCGTGATCGTTTCGACGCCGACCGGCTCGACCGGTTATGCCCTATCGCTGGGCGGGCCGATCGTGCATCCCGACGTACGGGCGATCGTCTTCATGCCGCTGAACCCCCACAGCCTGTTCAACCGCCCGATCGTGTTACCGGAAGGCGCACAGATCGCCATCCGGCTACCATCCGCCTCCGCGATCCTGACCTGCGACGGCCAGCAAACGGTCGCGCTCCACCCGGGGGCCGAGGTTCGAATCGCCGCGCCCGGTTTGCAGGTGGAACTGGTCCAGTTCAGTGGTGGGCGAAACTTCTTCGAGCTGCTTCGTCGAAAACTGCGGTGGGGCTTGCCGCTCACCGACGGCGACGAGTGACCAGCTCCCCGATGCATCGAGTTGGCCAGTTCTGGCGTCATGCGTCCGCCCGCGTCACGCCGCAGGAGAGGGCGAGCGCGGAGCGAGTCCTCGGCCCTCTCGCGATCATGTTTTTCGAGCTCCCGGTCAATGATCAGCGCCATGGCCTCGACGTGCTGCAGACGGTGACTCAGCTCGAGGGCCAACCCAGCCAACTGTTGCAGCAGGCGGCCCTGCTCCATGACCTGGGGAAGAACGAGGCACACCTCTCAGTCGTCGAGCGGAGCCTGACCGTCTTCCTACGGGCCGTCTCGCCGAAGGCGTTGAAGGCGCTCCTTGGGTCCCGGCCGGCCTTCGCGCGTCGCTATGGGATCTACGCCGATCACGCGCGCATCGGCGCCGAGCGGCTGCGCGCGACGGGCGCGGCCGAGCTCGCGGGGATCGTGGCCGAGCATCACGCCAAGGCGCCACAATCCGACGTGACCCGCCGTTTGCAGCGAGCAGACGGACGCAATTGAGCCGCGAGATCACGGCCGAGCTCGAGCACGACCCCGTCTACGTGGTGCGGACGCCCGCCTTCGATGGGCCGATCGAGCTGTTGCTCACCCTCGCGCAGCGAGCCGAGGTCGACCTCAAGGCCGTCCCGCTCGCCAGTCTCACCGATGACTACCTTCGCGCCATCGAGCGGGAGCATCCACCGCTCGACCGCCTGGCCGCGTTCCTGGTGATTGGTGCTCGGCTGGTCCAACTGAAGGCCGCCGGCCTGATGCCGGATGCGACCGTAGGGGAGGAGGAAGATCTCCAGGCTTGGGAGGACGCGATCAAGGGACGCCTCGAAGAGTACAAGCGCTTCAAGGAACTCGCTGAGTCGCTGATGCGGCGGCACGCGAGCGGGCGCTTCACCTTCGCGGGCCTGCTCGAGCCTGACGTCATCCCGCAGGCGCGAGTGCAGGTCAGTCTCGACGCGCTCGCCAATGCCTTCCGGCACGTGCTCGACCGCTTGCCACCGCCGGGCCAGGTCACCGTCGAGATGGAGCACGTTTCGCTCGCGGAGAAGCTCGAGGAACTGCGCCAGATGGTCGCGCGTCAGTCGCAACTCAACTTCAGCGCCATCTTCCGCCACGCCCGCACACGGCTGGAAGCCGTGGTCACCTTTCTCGCGCTCCTCGAGCTGATTAGAATCGGTGAGGCCCGCGTGGCCCAGGCCTCGGCCTTCGCTGAGATCACCGTGCACGGACTGGAGAGGAAGGAAACCGAGTGAGCTCGACGATCGATGGTGCGACGCAGGTGCGGGATACCACGGGTTTGGCCGCGGCCCTCGAGGCAGTGCTCTTCACCCTCAACCGGGCCGTCACGGTGCTGGAGCTCCAGGACATCCTGCAGTCACCGCTGCATGACATCGAAGCCGCCGCGGTGTCGTTGACGGAAACGCTGGCGGGTCGAGGCCTCTTTCTGCAGCGTCATCAGGACCAGCTCCAGCTGGTGACCGACCCGGCACAGGCCGACGTCGTCCGTCGTGTCTTGCGTCCCGAGTACCCATCGCGTCTCTCGCCCGCGGCGTACGAGACGCTGGCGATCATCGCCTACCGGCAGCCGCTCACGCGCGCGCGGATCGAGGAGATTCGCGGCGTCAACTGCGAGGCCGTGCTGGAAAGCCTCGAAGAAAAAGGATTGATCGAGGAGACCGGTCGGCTCGAGGCGCCGGGCACGCCTCGCCTCTTCGGCACCACCATGCGGTTCCTCCAGATCCTGGGATTGAGCAGCCTGAACGAGCTGCCACCGTTACCCCAATCCGGCTCAACCAGTTCCTAGCGCGCGCCGGCGTGGCGGCCCGGCGGAAGGCCGACCAGCTGATCGCCTCGGGACAGGTACAGGTGAACGGCACGCCGGCGATCGCGGGTCAGCAGGTCACCCCGGGGGTCGATCAGGTCACCGTCGATGGCCGGGCGGTCGAACCGGTTTCGGCGTCGACCTACCTGATGATGAACAAACCGATCGGCGTCTTGACCAGCGTCGGCGACGACCGCGGCCGGCCGACCGTGGTGGACCGCCTATTAGCCGGAGGGGCGCGGGTCTTCCCGGTTGGGCGTCTCGATCTCGACAGCCGAGGGCTGGTGTTGCTGACCGATGACGGCGAGCTGGCGGGACGCCTCATGCACCCCCGCTACCATGTCGAAAAGGAGTACCGCGTCGTGGTCAGGGGCCGGCCCGGTGATGACGCATTCCGGCGGCTCTCGGAGGGGATGGTCGTGAGAGGGGAGCGATTCGAGCCGGCCCAGGTGAAAGTGCTCGACCGCGAGGGTGCCGACGCCCGGCTGTCGATGGTCCTGCGCGAGGGCCGCAAGCGCGAAGTGCGCCGCCTCTGGCAGGCGCTGGGCCATCCCGTGCTCGACTTGCAGCGCGTGCGTATCGATGGGCTCGAGCTTGGCGACCTTGCCGAGGGCACCGTGCGCCCACTTCGCTCCGATGAGGTGGCGCGCTTGAAGACGGCGGCGGGACTCTAGCGTGATCATCGCGATCGACGGTCCAGCAGGGTCCGGAAAAACCACCATCGGTCGAATGGTGGCCGAGACGTTGGGATTCGCGCTCGTCGACACCGGTCTCTTCTATCGCGCCGTCACCGTCGAAGCGCGGCGCCGCGGTATCGCCGCCGGCGACGTCCCCGCGCTCATCACGATGTTGGGTGAGCTGCGGATCGAGATCAATACCTCGCCATCCGCGGGCCGCACCGCCCCGCTGCTCTCGATCGATGGACGGGACATCAGCCGCGAGGCGCACGATCCGGCGATTGCCGGCGAGCTCTCGCGCATTTCCGGGATCCCCGACGTGCGCCGGATGTTGATCGAGCCGCAGCGGCACGCCGCCCGGAGCGATGCCGTGATCCTGGGCCGTGACATCGGAACCGTCATCTTTCCCGACGCGGACGCGAAATTCTTTTTCACCGCGCCGGCCGCGGAGCGGGTCGCGCGGCGCCGCCGCGAGTTAGATCAAGCGCGCGGCAGTGCGACGCCGGACGCGCTGCTCGAGCAGGAAATCGAAGGCCGGGACCGCGCCGATCAGGAACGCGAAGTTGCGCCGTTGCGCCCGGCAACCGATGCTATAATCGTCGCGACTGAGGGCAAGTCGGTCGGTCAGGTGTTTGACGAAGTGATGGCCCGGCTGCCGAAGCACTGATCTTGAGCTATTCCTTCCTTACTGGTCTTGCACGGCTCCTAACCCGAATCCTTCTCGGATCAAAATTCCACCTCAGCGGTACGGCGAACGTACCGCGCTCCGGCCCGCTCTTGATCGTGTCGAACCACGTGGGCGGCGTCGATCCGGCGATCATCGGCGGCTGGACGCCCCGCCCGGTCTGGTTCATGGCGAAGGCCGAGCTCTTCAAAGGCAGTTGGGCCTGGTTGATGCGCGCCTACCACGCCTTTCCGGTCGTGCGCCATTCGCCTGACCGCACGGCGCTGCGCCGAGCCTTCGGTCTGTTGAAAGAAGGGTCGGCCGTCGTGCTCTTCCCCGAGGGCCACCGCTCCGAGGATGCCCGCCTGCTGCGCGCCGAGCCCGGCGCCGGCTTCGTGGCGCGCCGCTCGGGCGCGCCGCTGGTGCCGATCGCGATTACCGGGACCCAGAACGTTCTGGGCCGCCACTCGACGATCCTGCGGCGGGCGGATGTCGCCATGACATTCGGCGAACCCTTCCGGTTGCCCGAGCGGAATCGAGATGGGAGCCCGATGGACCATCAGCAGACCGCGGACTACCTGATGACAAAGATCGCGGAGCTGCTGCCGTTGGAATACCAGGGGGAGTACGCGAGCTCGTCCACCCCGCGAACCGCACAAGCATGAAGAAGATCTACGTGCTCGACACGAACGTCCTGCTGCACGATCCAAACGCGATCTACTCCTTCGAAGACAACGAGATCGTCATCCCGCTGACCGTCATCGAGGAGGTCGATGGGCAGAAGCGCCGGCAGGACGAGGTGGGGCGGCACGCCCGCCTGATCGCCCACTACTTCGACGAGCTTCGCGCCAAGGGAAAACTCTCCGAGGGCGTCGCCCTCAAATACGGCGGCACGCTGCGGGTGGTGTTGACACACGAGAGTACGGCCCACTTGCCGGAGGACCTCGACCCAAAGAAGGCCGACAACCAGGTCATTGCGCTGACGCTGCAGCTGAAGGCCGAGAGCAACGGCACGCCCGTGATCCTGGTCAGCAAAGACATCAACGTCCGGGTGAAGGCCGATGCCCTCAACCTCCAGGCGCAGGATTACGAGACCGACAAGATGGTGCTCAAGGAGGAGGATCTCTACGACGGCATGACGACGCTGACGGTGGCGCCGGAAGACATCGAGACCTTCACCAAGACGAATGTCTACCAGCCGTCCAACGGTCAGCTCTACTTCAACCAGTTCGTTCACTTCAAGTCGGTGAACGGCACGAAGTCGAGCGCGCTGGGCCGGTATGACGCGGCGGCCGGTCACGTGGTGGGACTCGCCACGATCAAGAAGGAAATCTGGGGGATTCAACCGAAGAACCTCGGTCAGCGCTTCGCGTTCGACATCCTGCTCGACGACCGGATCCCATTTGTCACCATGACCGGCCAGGCCGGCACCGGGAAGACGCTGCTCGCTCTTGCGGCCGGGCTGAACAAGGTGCTCGACCAGCACAAGTACCGGCGGCTGCTGGTCACACGGCCGGTGATCCCCATGGGCAAAGATGTCGGCTACCTTCCCGGGGACAAGGACGAGAAGCTGCGGCCCTGGATGCAGCCGATCTACGACAACCTCGAGTACCTGATGGGCTGCATCTACAAGGAGCAGATGGCCGCGGACATGATCCGGCACATCCAGGACAAGGGCCTGTTCGAAGCCGAGGCGCTCACCTATATTCGCGGCCGGAGCATCCCGCAGCAATTCATCATCGTCGACGAGGCACAAAATCTCACGCCGCACGAGGTCAAGACGATCGTGTCGCGAGCCGGCGAGGGGACCAAGATCGTCCTCACCGGCGATCCCAACCAGATCGACCATCCCTACCTCGACTTCCGCAGCAATGGCCTCTGCTACGCGATCGAGAAGTTCAAGAACAATCCACTGGCCGGCCACGTCACCCTGACCAAGGGCCAAAGGTCGGAACTCGCGGAGCTTGCTGCGAAATTGCTGTAAGCCGTGGCCTGATTTGAGAGCATTGCGGTAGTGGATCGCACGTTCGTTGCTCTCGATCTCGAGACCACCGGCCTCACTCCCAGGCTCGACCGGATTATCGAAGTCGGCGCCGTTCGGTTCCAGGGTGATCAGGTGCTCGCCACGTTCCAGTCCCTCGTCCGTCCCGAGGTCGGCATCCCGCGCGCCGTGCAGGAACTGACCGGGATCCATGATGCCGACGTGGCCGCGGCGCCCCAACCGGAGGAGGTGCTGGCGCAACTGATCGACTTCGTCGGGACGAGCGGGGTGGTGGCGCACAGCGGTAACTTCGACCTGTCGTTCCTGGTCGGTGGCGACGCGCAGCCCGCGTATGTGCTGTTTGACACCCTTGACCTGTCGCGGATCATGCTGCCGGCCGTGCCCAGCCACAGCCTGCCGCACCTTTCACGCCAGCTCGGCCTGAGCCACCCACATCCCCATCGCGCGCTATCGGACGCGGACGCCGCGCGGCAACTCTTTCGCTACCTCTGGCAGTTTGCGCGTGGCTTCCCGGACGACCTGCTGGACCGGATGGTGGAGCTCGCCGACGGCTGGCCGCATCCGATCCACTATTTCCTGAAGGAGGCGCGGGGCGCCGGTTCCAACGGGGTCGAGAGCCTGCCACTTGCCGCTACGTCACCCGTCAGTGTCGTCCGCCCCGACACGCCCTCGACCGATCCACAGGCGATCCGAGCCCTGCTCGGCCCTGATGGCCCGATGGCGGGGCTGCTCGACGACTACGAGCTCCGCGAATCACAACTGCAGATGACGCTCGCCATCGCCCAGCTGTACGCCCGGGGCGGTCGCCTCCTCGTCGAAGCCGGCCCGGGTACCGGCAAGTCACTCGCGTACCTCGTGCCCGCTGTTCACCATGCGGTCGCCAGCGGTGAGCGCGTCGTGGTGGCGACCAACACGATCACCCTGCAGGAGCAGCTCTTCTCGAAGGACATTCCGTTCATGCGCAGCTGGCTGCCATTCGACTTCAAAGCCGCACTCCTAAAGGGTCGCGCCAACTACGTCAGCTTGCGGCGCTGGAACCGCTACCTCAATGCGCCCAGCCGGCGCGCCGATGGCAGCTGGTTCCACGACGAGGTGAAGTTCAAGCTGCGGATGCTGGTCTGGCTGGCGCAGACGCGTCATGGTGATCGCTCCGAGATCAAGCTCAACGGATTCGACGAGCTGTTCTGGCTGCGCGCGGCGTCGACCGCCGACGATTGTCTCGCCGCCCATTGCGAAAACTACAAGACCCAGCGCTGCTTCTATTGGAATAGCCGCCGGGGGGCACAGGACGCCGACCTGATCGTGACCAACCACGCGCTCCTGCTGGCCGACGCGCTCAACGGCGGCTCCGTCCTCCCGCCTCACACGCACCTCGTGGTGGACGAGGCGCACCAGTTGGAAGAAACCGCGGTCGACGCGCTCACCCAGCGCGTGGGGGAGGAGGAGATACTGGAAAGCATCGACGGGGCGCTCACCTGGTTCCGCGCCGCGGTAGGCCAGCCTGGCGACGCCGTCCGCACGTCGGCTGCCGAGGCGAAGCAGGGCGTTACCGATTTCTTCCAGGAGGTCCGGGCCATCATCAGGCAGCGACAGCCGGACGTCCCGCCGCGACCCTCACGCGAAGAGCCCGTCGTTCTCGACACGGCGCTGCGGACATCGTCGGAGATCGTGCCACTCTCCGGGCTGGCTGCCAGGCTCGCCGACCAGGCGATGCGGCTTCGTCGCGCCCTGGATGATGCCGCCAACCAGTTGCCGCTGGAGAGCAATCCGCACGCCCAGCGGGAACTGGACCTCTTTGTGACCCAGCTCCAGGGGCGAGTGGACCTGATCCGCCAGGCCCTGCTCCAGCCAAAGCCCGACCGCCTCTACTGGATCCGCAGCGAACGCCGCTCGGGCCGTCCGCTGGTGCAGGCGGCCCCCACGATGGCCGGCCGGGAACTGCAGTCACGAGCCTTCGCCGGCAAGGACACCGTGGTCTTCACCTCCGCCACGCTGGCGGTGGCCGATTCCTTCGAGTACTTCAAGCGCGGTGTCGGGCTCGAAGCACTGAGCACGCACGAGATGGTGCTGGCCTCACCCTTCGATTACCTATCGCAAGCGCTGCTCTGTCTGCCCACCGACCTCAAGGATCTCAGCGACGTTGCCTTCCTTGACCAGGTAAGCGGCGTCGTGGGCGATATCGCCCAAGCGATCGGTGGCCGAACTCTGGTGTTGTTCACGTCCCATCAACAGCTGCGGGATGTCGCCGATCGGCTGCGGGTTCGCACCTCGCGCGGCGATCTGACGGTGCTGGCGCAGAACCTGGACGGCACCCGCCGCCAGTTGCTGGCGCAATTCCAGGAAGATCCGCGCAGCATCCTGTTAGGGAGTAGCAGCTTTTGGGAAGGGATCGACGTCCCCGGCGATGCGCTCTCCTGCGTGGTGATCGTCCGGCTGCCCTTCAGAGTTCCCAGTGATCCGCTGCAGCTGGCCCGAAGCGCGACGCTCGCCGATCCTTTCGGGCAGCTGGCGCTGCCGGAGGCCGTGCTTCGCCTCAAACAGGGCTTTGGTCGCCTGATCCGGCGTCAAAGCGATCGTGGCGCGGTCGTGCTCATGGATCACCGGATCGCGAACCGGACGTACGGGACGGCGTTTCTGGATGCCCTCCCTCGCGCCGCGGTACACCTCGGGCACTGCGATGAGATGGCGCAAGCCATTGCCCAGTGGCTGGCCCGCGGCCGAGAGGTCACGCGGCCCCGCAATCCTGACCGCTCCAGCCGGGTCGGGACGTGAGCCCGAACGGCCGGCTCGCGGTCGGGCTGGTTCAGATGGACCCGGCGCTCGGCGACCGTGCTCGTAACCTCGAGCGGCATCGCCAGTGGGTGCGGCAAGCGGGCGAGGCCGGCGTCGAACTGCTGGTTTTCCCCGAGCTCAGTCTTACCGGCTATTTCCTCAAAGACCTGGTCCCGGACAGCGCGATCCCGCTGGAAGGCGCCGTGATGGATGAACTAGGCGGCCTGTCCGCCAGCCTGGACGTCGTGCTCGGAGCGGTTGTCGAAGAGCCTGATCATCGCTACTTCAACGCCAGTCTCTACTTCAGTCGCGGTGAACTCGTCCACGTCCACCGCAAGGTGTACCTCCCGACCTATGGCATGTTCGATGAGCATCGCTATTTCGCGGCCGGTGACCGGTTCCGCAGTTTCAAGACGGGATTCGGCCGGGCCGGGATCCTGGTCTGCGAAGACATCTGGCACCTCTCCAGCGCCTACGTTCTCAGTCTCGAAGGCGTCGACATGATCATCTGCCCATCCGCCAGCCCGGGGCGTGGGATCACGACCGACGAGCGGCTCGGAACCTCGGAATCGTACGGTCTCCTCTGCCGCACCTATGCCCAGTTCCTGACGACCTTCTTCCTCTACTGCAACCGGGTGGGGTATGAGGATGGCGCGAACTTCTGGGGCGGCTCCATGGTGATCGGCCCGAACGGCGACATCATCGCGCAGCAGGAGGACGCCGACGAGGCGCTCGTTCTCGCCACAATCGACCTTGGTGACGTCCGTCGTGAGCGGCTCGCCAATCCACTCCTGCGTGATGAGCGGCTCGAACTCACCGTCAACGAGCTGCGACGGGTCTGGCATGAGCGCACCCGCAAGCCTTTCTGAACCCGTCTTTCCGCCACTGCGGATCAATCCCGAACTCGTCCGCGGGATTCTCGTCGGCTTCATCCGCAACGAGGTGCGCAAGGTCGGTTTCGAACGGGTCGTCCTTGGCCTGAGCGGCGGGGTCGATTCGAGCCTGGTGGCAACGCTCGCCACCGAGGCGCTCGGGCCGAAGAACGTGGTGGCTTTCATCATGCCCTACACGACGAGCGACCCCAAGAGTAAGAGCGACGCGTTGCAGGTCGTGCAGCAGCTGGGCATCCATCACCTGGAGATCGAGATCAGCCCGCAGATCGATGCCTACTTCGAGAATTTTCCCGAGGCCGACCAAAAGCAACGGGGGAACAAGATGGCGCGCGAGCGAATGTCGATCCTCTATGACCAGTCGTGGGCGTGGCGCGCGCTCGTCATCGGGACCAGCAACAAGACCGAGCTGCTGCTTGGCTATGGCACGATCTACGGCGACATGGCGAGCGCAATCAATCCGATCGGCGACCTCTACAAAACCCAGATCTGGCAGTTGGCCGACGCTCTCGGTGTGCCCACGGGGATCGTGCAGAAGGCGCCCTCCGCCGATCTCTGGGCGGGGCAGGCGGACGAGACCGAGCTAGGCTTCCAGTACCGGATGATCGACCAGCTGCTCTACTACCTGGTGGAACGGCGCTATTCGGTGGAAGAGGTAAAGAAGCTGGGCTTCGATCCGGCGTTTGTCGAGGAGATCGTCCGCCGCGTCCGCGAGAACCAGTACAAACGCCGCCTGCCCGTCATCGCCAAGCTATCCTCACGGACGATCGACCGCGACTTCCGCTACCCGCGCGATTGGGGACACTGATGTCGGCCGGCGCCTGAATTGGGGACGCTGTACCTGGTCGCCACTCCCATCGGCAACCTCGACGACATCACCCTTCGGGCCCTGCAGGTCCTCGAGTCGGTGCCGCTGATTGCCGCCGAGGACACGCGGCACACCATGAAACTGCTCACCCATTTCGGCCTGCGCCGGCCACTGGTCAGCCTGCACGCGAAGAACGAGGCGCGCCAGCTGCAATCGATCCTCGCCCGTCTCGCGCAGCACGACATCGCCCTGGTCTCCGACGCGGGCACGCCGGCGCTCTCCGACCCAGGCGTGCGGCTGGTGAGCGCCGCCGTCGCCGCCGGCTACCCGGTGGTGCCGATCCCCGGGCCGTCTGCGGTGCTGGCCGCCCTCGTGAGCTCCGGCCTTCCGACCAACCAGTTCACCTTTCTCGGCTTCTTGCCGCGCAAACGGGGCGAGCTGGAGCGGCTGATCCGCGAGACCGCGCTCGCCAAGCGAAGCTTCGTCTTCTTCGAATCCCCGCATCGGATCCAGCGGACATTGGATATAATGGCGTCCGCCCTCGGCCCCCGCTCGCTGGTGGTGGCGCGGGAGATCACCAAGCTCCACGAAGAGTTCTTACGTGGAACGCCGGCGACACTCCTGGAGCATTTCGCGAAATCTCCACCCCGAGGCGAGCTGACGGTCGTGGTAGCCGGCAGCGATTGGAAGGCCCCAAATGAGTAAGTTCTACGTCACCACCGCGATCGTGTATCCCAACGCCGCGCCCCACCTTGGCTTCATCTATGAACTGGTGGGCACCGACGCCCTGGCACGCTACCACCGCCTGATCGGGGACGACACCTTCTTTCTTACCGGTACCGACGAGCACTCACAAAACGTGCGACGCAAGGCGGAGGAAGAAGGCGTGTCGACCGCGGACTTTACCGCTCGAATGGCGCAGCTCTACCGGGACATCGAAGCTCGGTTTGGGATCTCCTATGACCGCTTCATCCGGACCGAGGATCCCGACCATGTCCTGGGTGTGCAAGCGTTCATCGCGAAGATGCAGGCGAAGGGGGACATCTTTAAGGGCTCCTACGAGGGTTGGTATTGCGTCTCCTGCGAGGCGTTCAAGCAAGACGCCGACCTCAAGGATGGGTACTGTCTGATCCACCCCACGCTCAAGGCCCAGTGGCTGAAGGAGGAGAACTACTTCTTCAAGCTGTCCGCTTACCAGGACCGACTGCAGCAGCACATCGACAAGCACCCCGAGTTCATCCAGCCGGAGTCCCGCCGCAACGAAGTCCTCGGGTGGCTACGGGCCGGCCTGCAAGACTTCAGCATCTCGCGTTCGACCATCAAGTGGGGCATTCCCTTCCCGGGTGATGACAAGCACGTCGTCTATGTCTGGGGAGACGCCCTGGTCAACTACGCCACCGGTGTTGGGTACGGGACCGATGAGGCGATGTTCAAGCGCTGGTGGCCGGCCGACCTCCACGTGATCGGGAAGGACATCACGCGCTTCCATTGCCTCTACTGGCCGGCAATGTTGATGTCCGCGGGAGTGGCAGTGCCGAAGCGGGTATACGCGCACGGGTTCCTCACTGTCCGGGGCGAGAAGATGAGCAAGAGCGCGGGAAACTACATCGATCCGCTGGAAGCCGCCGAGCGCTTCGGCGCCGAAGCGGTCCGCTATCTCCTGTTGCGTGAGCTGCCGTTCGATCGTGACGGAGAGATCAGCTGGGAAACGATGACGGATCGATTCAATGCCGATCTGGCCAACGACCTGGGGAACTTTGTCTACCGAACGCTCTCCATGCTGCAGCGGTATTTCGACGGCAAGGTGCCGGCCCCCGATGGCGACGCGATGGCGCTCGACAAACACCTCCAGACAGCCTTCGAGAAGGCTGTGCGCGGGCAGGACAAGCACATGAAGGTGCTGGACTTCACGGGCGCCCTCGATCTCATCTGGGAAGCGGTCAACCGCGGGAACAAGTACATCGAGGAAAGCGCGCCCTGGGTGCTAGCCAAACAGTCGGATCAACGCAAGCGGCTGCAGACCGTCATGTACAACCTGGTCGAGGCGATCCGGCTCACGAGTTACCTTATCTCGCCCTTCCTGCCGGAGACGGCCACCAAGGTCGCGGCGCAGATCAAGGCGGACTTGAAGGCCCCGTGGGCGACCGCCAGGGAGTGGGGGAGACTGGCGCCGCGCACCCAGACGGCGCTCGGCGGTGTCCTCTTTCCCCGCATCGAGAAGCCGGAGCCGGTCGCCTGATCGATTCGCACGCCCATCTTCTGCACCTGCGCCAGCCACTCACGCCGGAGCAGGCGCTGGAGGAGGCGAGGACGGCGGGGGTGGCGGCCGTGCTGAACATCGGCGATGATGCCTCGGACAACCGCCCGGGCGTCGAACTGGCCGAGCGTATCCCGGGCTTGAAAACGACCATCGGCCGGCACCCACACTCGGCCGGTGATCCGATCGATTCGGCAGAGCGGCGAGAGCTGCGGCAGCTGGCCAGCCATCCGAGTGTGGTCGCAGTCGGCGAGATCGGTCTCGATTACCACTTCACGGACTACCATCGCGTTCCGGCGCGCGGTCAACAACAGGTCTTTCGCCAGATGCTCGGCCTGGCCCAGGAGCTGGAGAAGCCGGTGGTGCTCCACACTCGCGATGCCTTCCCGGACTTGCTGGCCATCCTCGACGAGTTTCCCGGACTGAACGGCGTCTTTCACTGCTTCAGCGGCAATTCGGCGTTCGCCGCAGAAGCGCTGGCGCGTGGCTTTTACCTCTCATTCGCCGGGACTGTGACCTATCCGACCGCCCACGGGGTGATCGGCGCCGCCAGTATCATCCCGCTGGACCACATGCTGGTGGAAACCGACTCGCCCTTTCTTCCGCCGCAGAGCCGGCGCGGGCAGCCCAACGCCCCGCGCTACATCGTGGAGACCGTCGAGCGGATCGCGAAGCTCCGCGGCACGACGCCGGCGGAGATCGGCCAGGCGACTAGCCAGAACGCCATCGACCTTTTTCGGTTGCCCCACGCCGGCTAGCAAACGCCCGCTCGATCTTGCCGATCCCTCGGTGATCCGGGGCGTGGCCCGCCGCTTCGGAGTTCGCTACCTGCGGCGTTGGGGACAGAACTTTCTTGCCGACCGGTCGCAACTCGACCGGATCGTCGAAGCGCTCGAGATCGCGCCCACGGACCGGATGGTCGAGGTCGGTCCCGGTCTGGGCGCGCTCACGGTCGAACTGGCGAGCCGGGCACGAGCCGTGGCGGGAGTCGAGATCGATCCCGCCTGCGTCAAGGCGTTGGGCCTGGCGCTGCGGGATCGGTCAAATGTCCGGATCATCGAGGCCGACATCCTGCGCACGGCGGTCAGCGAGCTGCTGCCCTCGCCCTACCGGGTTGCGGGCAATATTCCCTACAACCTCACAGGTGCGCTCTTCGTCCACCTGTTGGAGCAACCACTGCCACCGGCTCGTATCGACCTGCTGGTGCAGAAGGAGGTGGCGGAGCGCCTGGTGGCCCCAGCGGGCGACTGGAGCCTCGCCACGCTGGGTGTTCGCGTCTACGGTCGGCCTGAGCTAACCCTCCGCGTCCCGCGTAGTGCCTTCCTGCCGCTCCCGCGGGTTGATTCGGCCCTGGTGCGCATCATCCCCGAGGCCGAGCCTGCGGTCCCACGCGCCGACCTGGCCAGCTTCTTCCAATTCGTCACACCCTTCTTCCAGGCTCGTCGCAAGCAGCTGACGTTTGTGCTGGGTCGAAGGCGGGGCACCAGCGGTACGGAGGCTCGTGCCCGGCTGAGCGTTATAGGCATCGACCCGGCGCGCCGCGCCGAGACCTTGACGCTCGAGGAATGGAGGCGACTTTTCGAGAATGAGCGCGATCGGTGACAAGTAGCTACGATTTAGGCGCCTTGAAGGAGCCAGACGAGGTCGGCGCGGGTCGGGACCCGCGCGACATCATCCTTCCTCAGCCGGGCTTTCGGACAGTGCTTGCCAATCGCGACTTCCGGCTGATCTGGTCGGCGCAGGTCGCCTCGCAACTGGCCGACAAGTTCTTGATGTTCGCCCTGCTCATCCTGACCTACAGCATCAGCCGGGCGAGCACTCACGGCGCAGCGCTCTTCCTCGCGTACACCTTTCCGTCGGTCTTTCTCAGCCCGCTGGCCGGCGTGTACGCCGACCGCCACGACAAGAAGCGCTTGATGTTCTTCACCAACGCGATCCGAGGCGGCTTGATTCTGCTCATCCCACTCAGCCAGGTCACCCCCTACTTCGAGCACGTCACCTGGCACCTCTTCGTCATCATCTTTCTGTTTGCCGCGGTCGGCCAGATCTTCGCGCCGGCGGAAGCGGCATCCATCCCCTTCATCGTCGGGACCGAGGAGCTGATGACCGCCACCTCGATGTTCACCAGCACGGTGATCGTCACCCTGCTGATCGCCGTGCCGCTCTCAACCCTCGCCGTGCGCTTTCTCGGTACCAACTCGCCCTATTGGATCGCCGCCGCCCTCTTCCTGCTGGCGGCCTGGCTCATCTACCTGGTCAAGAGTGACCTGCGCGCTCGCAGCCACGAGACACCAGAGGTGAAGACCGATATCCTTTATGAGCTCCGGGAGGGCATCGCCTACATCGCGGCGCGTCCCCTGGTGCGTTTCGCGGTGCTGCAGTTGAGCCTGACGATCGCGGTGATCTTCTCGATCTTCGTGCTGGCGCCCAGCTATATGAGCACGGTGCTCCACCTGCAGGTCACCGACGTCTACCTCTTCCTGGCCCCGGCCGTGATCGGGATGCTGGCGGCCGCGTTCTACCTGGGCCAGTATGGGCGCCACTTCCGGCGCAGCCGCCTCCTGATCGGCGGGTTACTCTCCGCCGGCGCCACGCTGATGCTGATGGCTTCAGTCCCATACCTATTGGAGCAGCTCGGCGTCAAGTGGCTGCTGGTTTCCTTCCCGGTGGTCTTCGGGTTCATCGGCGGCCTGGAATTCGGCATGCTCTTCATCCCGGCCTTCACGGTCTTGCAGGAAAAGACGGAAGCGGAACTGCGCGGCCGCATCTTCGGCGCGATGTTCACGGTGGTCAACGCCGCCGTCGCCGTCCCCATCCTGCTGGCTGGCGGCCTCGCCGACCTCTTCGGCGTCACCTGGGTCATCTTCGGCATGGGCTGCCTGCTGGTCGGGAGCGGTCTGATCTCGGCGTTGGCCGGCCGTCGCAGTCCGCTGGTGCCGCCGACCCTCTCCAAGGACGGAACAGCCCGGCTCTAGCCGTTACAGCAAGATGAGGCCGCGACCGTCATATCGGCTGCTCATTGTGCTGCTGACGCTTGTGGCGATTGAAGCCGTAGGTTATGCAAGTTGGGCGATAACGATCGCGCCAGAACCTCCTTCTCCGCATCCGGTCCCCCCCGGCATGAGCTGGGGATCGTCGGTAAGCCACATGTACGATTCATTCATCCCCTGGGTTCGGCTCGGCTTGGCAAGCTGGGTTGCGCTGACCATTGCGAGCGGGGTCGGCGTTTGGCGCGGGTGGAGTGTGGCTTGGTACCTTGCCTTCACGTTGCAATTACCCCAGGTTGCAGTCTTTGGGGCATTCCTCCTGGGGACCCTGCTAGCAACTGACCATCAGGTCACGTTAATCGGGCTCGCCGTCCTCGTGTTCGCAGTCCCAATCGGAGTTGTGGTACTCCTGTGTCAGAAGGTGGTCCTCGAGAGTTTCGAAATAGCCGTGTTTTGATCACGCGCGATTCGACGAGACAGTCCGTATTCGGGGCCAGTACGGTAAACTCGCGCGCAAGGGCGCATAGCTCAGTTGGTACGAGCGCTTCCATGACAAGGAAGAGGTCACAGGTTCGACTCCTGTTGCGCCCACCAGCCCCTGCCAACGAGCTGCCCTGGTGATGTGCCAATTCGTGGGGAGTTCTGCGTTGTACACGTATGGCATCCCGGGCGACTCGCCTTCGGCAGTGGCTGGCGCAGCTGCTCGACTACGTTCTGTTGCACGGCCCCAGGCTGCCGTAAACCCGCTACCGTCTAGCGCATGGCAGTCGAAGCCGAGCTGCTCTCCCTGGCGGACATCCGCGCCGCCGCCGATCGGATTCAGCCCCATGTCGTGAAGACGCCGACCCTGTCCGGCGAGGCGCTTGCGGGTGCGGGCGTTTGGCTGAAGGCCGAGAACTTGCAGCGGACCGGCTCCTTCAAGGTGAGGGGTGCCGTCAATGCCGTCCTGCAGCTGAGTCCCGAGCAGCGTGACCGTGGCGTCATCACGCTGTCCGCCGGAAACCACGGTCTGGCGCTGGCCTACGCGGCGCAGGTGGTCGGGACCCGGTGCGTCGTCGTTGTCCGGGAAGACGCGCCGATCACCAAGCTCGAGGCAATCCGCCGCTACGGCGCAGAGATCGTTTTCACACCGCTCGCGCAATGGCAGGAACGCCTGGAGGCCGAACAGCGCGCCCGTGATCTTCACCTCGTCCACCCGTTCGACGACCCGGCCGTCGTAGCCGGGCAAGGCACCGTCGGCCTCGAGTTCCTGGCGGCGGTCCCCGACGTTCGCACGGTGGTCGTCCCGATCGGCGGCGGTGGCTTGATCTCGGGCATCGCCGTCGCCGTCAAGCAGCAGCGCCCGGCGACCCGCATCATCGGCGTCGAGCCCGAGCAGGCCCCCTGCGTGAGCGAGAGCCTCGCCGCTGGTCACCCGGTCGTGCCATCGCGGCTGGACACCGTCGCCGATGGCCTGGCGGCGCCCTACACTCGACCATTTACCCTGGCGCTGATTCAGCGCTACGTCGACGAGGTGCGCACCGTTAGCGACGCGGCGATCATCGAGGCGCTCAAGCTCATCGCCCTCGGCGCCAAGCTGGTCGTGGAGCCCGCCGGGGCAGCCGCGATGGCGGCGTTGCTAGCCGACCGCCCGATCCAGCGGCCGGTTGTCATCATCCTGAGCGGTGGCAACCTCGACGGCCCGCGACTCAGCGCCTGGCTCGCGACATGAAAAAATCCCCGGGCGCTGTACCCGGGGATTTTGAGCGAAGGGCGGTTTGACTGTCTTAACGCAACCGGGACCAATCTCTTACGGGCATGGCGCATGCAATAATTTCGGTCGACGATGAGCATCGCCCCGGACTCGAGCACGGCCGGCCTCCTCATCTTCGAGAACGATCCGCGCCAGGCGATCGCCTATCAAGAGTTGTTTGCCGATAGCGGCTTCCAGGCCCAGGCCGCGCTGCCCGACCAGGACGTGCAGCAGTTGTGCGAACGCGTCAAGCCCGTGACCGTCCTGGTAGACATGGCCATCTGGGAAGCCGACACGGCGTACGTATTCGGCGTGCTCACTGGAGCACAGGGTTTCGAGCGCCCGCTGATCATCGCGCTCTGCATTCTTCCTCACCAGGTGCGGCGTGCCAAGAAGTTCGGTGCCGACGGCATCTGGGTCCGCGGCGTCGACGATGCGGCGTCGCTCCCCCGGCTCGCGGGTGACCTGCTCCAGCAGCGCCGCGAGGGAAAGCTCAAGCCGCGAGCGCCCTCAACGCCGTTGTAATCACCCGCACTAGCCAGCGCCAAAGAGAGCCAAACGTTTTCTTTACACCTCTTCGTCGTCCGTTGACCCGCCGCCGACCTTATCCCCAGCTATTCCTCTGCCCGGTGTTGCGATGTGGATAATCGCGGCCGACACTTGACACACAAGAACGGGCGCGCATAATCAATAACGCGTCAGGGGAGACCGGTCTCGGCAGGGACCGCAAGAAGGGTGGTCTCGGCGGGGAACGCAAGAAGTTGGAGGGAAACGTTTGATCGCTCACGGTTTGAAGCAAACCGCTTCGCTCAAGATCTGCGCTCGTCCGGGATGCGAGGCCTCCGTCAAGAAGGCAACAGCCAAGTACTGCAGCATTCGGTGCTGTGCCATGGACCCGAGCCGGCAAGAGCGCCTTCGACGCCAGGCCCGTCGCGCGCCGATCATTCCCCTGGCGCATCAGCTCCCTCTCATGTTCCAGGTCCATCGGGACATCGAGGCGTCGCTCGATGACCGGACCTTCGGCCGGGAAGACATCCCGGCCGGTCTGCAGCGACTCCGCGCCGTTTAAGCCGGACCGGTCCGTTCCGACTCGCTCCGTATAATCGGCTGCACCTGTGAGGGGTGAGCCATGAGTCAAGATCTGGAAACCCTGCGCCATTCGACCGCGCACGTGATGGCGGCCGCCGTCCTGGACCTCTTTCCCGGCACCGAAATCGGTATCGGTCCGGCCACCGACGAGGGTTTCTACTACGACTTCGCCTTCAAGGATCGGCTCCTCCCCGAGGCTCTGCCACGGATCGAGGCAAGGATGCGCGAGATCATCAAGCAGGCTCCGCCCTTCGTGAAGGAGGAGATCCCGCGAGCGGAGGCGGTCGCGCTCTTCCAGCGGCTGCACCAGCCGCTCAAGGTCGAGCTGATCGCCGACAAGGTCACCGAGGCGACGGCGCGCGTCTATCGGACCGGCGA
Organism: Candidatus Dormiibacterota bacterium; assembly: GCA_035544955.1. Classification (NCBI taxonomy): domain Bacteria; kingdom Bacillati; phylum Candidatus Dormiibacterota; species Candidatus Dormiibacterota bacterium. The sequence continues at coordinate 113,569 of DASZZN010000051.1, read as the reverse complement.
CTTCGTCGACCTCTGTCTGGGTCCGCACGTCGCGAACGCCGGCCAGTTGGGCGCCTTCCGTCTGCTCTCCATCGCCGGCGCGTACTGGAAGGGGAGTGAGAAGAACCAACAGCTCACCCGCATCTACGGCACCGCGTTGCCGACCGAGGCGGAGCTCGAGAAGCACCTGAAGATGCTCGAGGAAGCCGCCAAGCGCGACCACCGCAAGCTGGGCAAGGACCTCGACCTGTTCCTGGTCGACGAAATGGTCGGTCGTGGGCTGCCCCTGTTGACCCCCAGGGGCACGGCCGTCCGCCGCCAGATGGAGGAATTCATTCTGCGGCTGGAACGACGCCAGGGTTACCAGCACGTCAAGACACCGGACATCGCCCGTCTCGAGATCTACAAGATCAGCGGGCACTTCGAACGCTACCGGGAGTCGATGTACGCCCCGTCCGAGATGGAGGACGAGGAGTGGCAGCTCCGGCCGATGAACTGTCCCCATCACATCCGCGTGTTCCAGCGGAAGGCCTACAGCTTCCGGGACCTGCCGGTGCGCCTTGCCGAGCTGGGGACGGTGTACCGCTATGAGAAGTCTGGTGAGGTCTCCGGCCTGATCCGGGTCCGCGCCTTCACCATCAACGACGCCCACATCTTCTGCCGTCCCGATCAGCTCAACGAGGAGTTCGAGCGGGTGATCGAGCTGATCCTGCAGGTGTACCGGGCGTTCGGCATCAAGGACTTTCATTTCCGGCTCTCCCTTCGCGATGACGTCAGCAACAAGTGGATGGGGGACCCCGCCGTATGGGAGCGCGCCCAGGACGCCGCCCGCGAGGCCCTGCGCGCCTCCGGCCATCCGTTCGTCGAAGCGCCAGGGGAGGCCGCCTTCTACGGACCGAAGCTGGACGTCCAGATCAAGGACGCGATAGGTCGCGAATTCTCGCTCTCGACCAATCAGATCGACTTCCTGATGCCGGAGCGCTTCGGCCTGGAGTATGTGACCTCCGAGCAATCCATGGCGCGACCGGTGATGATCCACCGAGCCCCGATCGGCTCGATGGAGCGCTTCATGGCCTACCTGATCGAGACGTACGCCGGCGCCTTCCCCGTCTGGCTGGCTCCGGTGCAGCTCGTCTTCATCCCGATCGCCGACCGGCACCTGGAGGCCGTCGGCAAGCTCGCCGATCGGTTTCGGCAGCGCGACCTGCGAGTCGAGGTGGACGGGCGGAGCGAACGCATGCAAGCAAAGATCCGCGACGCGCAGCTGCAGAAGACTCCTTACATGGCCGTCGTCGGCGACAAGGAGCTGGAAGCGGGCGCCCTCAACATCCGGCGGCGTGAGGGCGGCGAGCAGGAGTCGGTCGGGACCGACGACTTCCTGGCGCGGCTCGAGCGGGAAGCGCAGCTTCCGCTGGAGTGATATACTCGCGCCTGCCAAGAGAGGCTGTCCGAACTCTCACCTCCAGGCCGGTGCCGAAGAGGTCAAGCGGACGAAGATAGCCTCAGGGCTATCTTTTTTGTTTTCGAAGGAGGCTTGATCCACGGCATTTAGGGAACTTCGGATCAACGACCAGATCCGCGCCGCCGAAGTCCGCGTCATCGACGATCGGAACGAACAATTGGGTGTCCTGCCGATCGACCGCGCCAAAGCGCTGGCCATCGAGCGGGAGATGGACCTGGTGGAGGTCGCTCCGCAGGCACAGCCACCGGTGGCTCGGATCATGGATTACGGCAAATTCAAATTCGAGAGCATCAAGAAAGAGAAAGATGGGCGCCGCAAGCACAACGTCATCAAGGTCAAAGAAATGAAACTCCGTCCCAAGATCGGCGAGCATGACTTTCAGACGAAGTTCCATGCTGTCAAGTCCTTCCTCGAAGAGGGGGACAAGGTCAAGTTGACGATCATGTTCCGCGGCCGCGAGATGGTGCACCAGGACATCGGCAAGAAGCTGCTCGACCGGATGGCGCTCGAACTGAAGACCATCAGCACGGTCGAGCGGATGCCGTTGCTCGAAGGGCGAAACATGATCATGATCCTGGCTCCGGCTGGCGCAGCGGCGGCCGCTCAAGCGCCGCCCCCGCCTCAAGCCCAGGCACGGACGAATTAAAGGAGCGATCGATGCCTAAACTTCGCACTCATCGCGCGTCGGCCAAGCGGTTTCGCATGACCAAGACCGGCAAGATCGTGCGGCCGCATGCCCAAAAGAGCCACCTGCTCGGTCACAAGAGCCCGCGCCGGAAGCGGCAGTACAGCAAGCTGCTGGTGTTGACCGGCAAGGATGCTCGGCGCCTGCGCCGCGCGGCCCCCTACATGAAGGACCAGACCTGAGATGCCTCGCGTAAAGCGAAGCGTTCCCGCCCGCCGGCGTCACAAGAAGATCCTCAGCCTCGCCAAGGGCTTCCGCATGACGCACCGCACGCTCTTCCGGCCGGCCAACGAGGCGGTGCTCCATGCGCTCGAGTACGCCTATCGCGACCGCCGCGCGCGGAAGCGCGACATGCGCAAGCTCTGGATTGCCAGGATCAACGCGGCGTCGCGCAGCCAGGGGATGCCATACAACCAGTTCATGCACGGCCTAAAACTCGCCGGCGTCAACATCAATCGCAAGATGCTGGCGGATCTGGCGGTTCGCGATACGGCGTCCTTTAGCGAACTGGTTTCCGTCGCCCGTGGCGGCCCGAAGGCGTGAACTAGCGCCCATTCAGGTGAACGCCCCCAGCGCTCGGTTGAATTGACGCAGGGTGTTGCGGGCGAACTCCAGCAGCTCAGGGCGAGCGCGCGCGACCGCATCGAGGCCGCGACCGACTACAGGGCGCTCGAAGACCTTCGCGTCGGCTTGCTCGGGAAGAAGGGTGAGCTGACCGCGATCCTCAGGCGGCTCGGAAGCCTACCGGCTGCCGACCGGGCCGCCGCCGGGTCGGAGGCGAATCAGCTCAAGGCAGACATCTTTCAGTGGATCAACCAGCGGATGGGCGGGCTCGAGGCGAAACGCCACACCGCTCTGGGCGATACCGAGTGGGTCGACCTGTCGTTTGTGCCGAACCCGGTGCGCCGCGGTCACCTGCATCCCCTGACGCTGATCCTGCGCGAGGTGAAGGCGATCTTTTCCCGGCTCGGCTACGAGGTCGCGCTGGGCCCCCAGGTGGAGGATGAGTTTCACAACTTCGAGGCACTCAACATTCCCGAGGAACATCCCGCGCGCGACACGATGGATAGCTTCTACGTCGAGGCCGACAAGCTGCTGCTCCGTACGCACACGTCACCGGTGCAGATCCGCTACATGCAGAGCCACAAGCCGCCGATCCGGATCATCGCCCCCGGCGCCGTCTACCGCCGTGACGCGACGGATCCCTCGCACGGCGCGCAGTTCTATCAATTCGAGGGTCTCGTCGTGGATCACGATATCCGGCTCTCCGACCTGAAGGGGACGATCGAGTATTTCGCACGCTCGCTCTTCGGTCCCGACCGGCGCATTCGAATCGTGGGTGATCACTTCCCCTTCACCGAGCCGAGCATCGGAGCGGCCGTTTCCTGCGGAATCTGCGGTGGCACGGGCTGTCGCAGCTGTAAGGGCGGCTGGCTGGAGATCCTGGGCGCCGGGATGGTACATCCCCAGGTGCTTCGCAACGGTGGCATCGACCCGGAGCATTACTCCGGCTTCGCCTTTGGCGCCGGGTTGGACCGGCTGGCGATGCTCAAGTACAACGTGACCGACCTTCGCCTGTTCCTCGAGAACGACGTGCGTTTTCTGCGGCAATTCTGATGCTGATTTCACTCAACTGGCTCAAGGAATTCGTGGACATCTCGGTCGATGTCGAGACGTTAGCCGAGCGACTGACCCTCGCCGGAAATGAGGTCGCGGGGATCGCTCAGCAAGAGGTCGACTTCGATGGCGTCATCGTCGCCGAGGTCAAGCGCCTGCGGCCGCTTCCTGGATCGACGAAGAACCAGATCGTAGGCGTGACCACTGGCGCCGCGGTGGTGGAGGTGGTCTCCGGCGCGTGGAATATCGCCGTCGGCGACCGGGTGCCGTATGCGACGCTTGGGTCGCGCCTTGGCGACCGCCGCATCGAAACCAAGACCTTTCTCGGCTTCCCGTCGGCCGGCATGCTCTGCTCCGCGATCGAGCTCGGCCTGGGTGAGGACGCCGCGGGGATCATGGTCCTCGACCCCGGGGCTGTGCCCGGCCAAGATCTCCACGAGCTCTACCCGCGCGACACCATTCTCGAGCTCGAGATCAAGTCGAACCGCCCCGACCTGCTCTGCCATCTGGGCATCGCGAGAGAGGTTGGTGCCATCTTCAATCTCCCGGTGCGCGAGCCGAAGATCGTAAAGGCGCGCACCAACGGGGCGCCAGAGCTGGTCCGCATCGACGCCGCCGACGGTTGCCGCCGGTTCGTCGGCCGACTGATCACCGGAGTGACGGTCGCGCCCTCGCCCCCCTGGATGCAGGCGCGGCTCCGGGCCGCCGGCGTCCGGCCGATCAGCAACGTCGTCGACATCACGAATTACGTGATGCTCGAAACCGGCCAGCCGATGCATGCCTTCGATTACCGGCGTCTCAAGGATGGGCGGATCGTGGTCCGGCGGGCTCGCGACGGTGAGGAACTGGCCGGCCTCGATGGGAAGACGCGGCGGCTGACGTCCGGCGACATGGTCGTGGCCGATACCGAGCGGGCGCAGGGGATCGCCGGCATCATCGGTGGCGCCCCCAGCGCCGTCCAGCCGGGGACGACCGACATCTTCCTCGAGGCCGCCAACTGGGAGCCGCGGTCGATTCGGCGGACGGCACGCGTGCTAGGCCTGCGCACCGAAGCCTCGTCGCGCTTCGAAAAGGGGTTGAGCCCGGCGCTCAGCCTCCCCGCGGTCGAGCGGGCGGCGACCCTGGTCACGGAACTGGCGGGTGGAACGCCGACGACATCGACCGACGTCTATCCCCACCCGCTCAAGCCGATCACGATCGAGGTGGGCGCCGAGCGCATCGAGCGTGTCCTCGGCGTGAGTGTCGAACTCGGGGAGGCTGCCAGTATCCTGCAGCGCCTTCGCTTCAAGGTGGAGAACACCAACCGCGTGTTGCGCGCACAGCCGCCAGAGTTCCGCCTCGACTGCGCGATTCCCGAGGACCTGGTCGAAGAGATTGGCCGCATTTACGGCTACGACCGGGTCCCGAGCACCCTACCCGGAGCTCGCATCCCCGTCCGCGACCTGTACGGGCGAGGGGACGCCGACGAGACCGCGCGCGAGGTGCTTGCCGGTCGCGAGCTCGATGAGGCCGTGACCAGCAGCATGGTCAGCGCGGAGGGGACGCTCGAGATCGCGATGCCCGTGGCAGCTCCAGCCCTGGTGAAGGTCAAGAACCCGATGGCCGAGAACCGCGACGCGCTGCGTCGCAGCCTGCTGCCCGGCCTCCTCGAGGCGCTGGCCTTCAACGCTCGCCAGGACCAGGGAGGCGCACGCCTCTTCGAGCTCGGCTCCGTCTTCTGGAAAAACACGTCGACTGCAGTCGACGAGTCGATGGTGTTGGCCCTCGCGGCCCATGTTCCGGCCGGGGGCGCCGACGCCGCGGTCGCCGAACTACGCGCCATGCAGGCGACGCTCGCGACCCTGCGAGACCGTTTCGCAATGCCATCGACCGACTTCAAACAAGCCGAGTTCGCCGACTCGGATCGGGGGAGGTTTGCCGGTTTCCACCAGGGACGCACCGGTGAGGTCGTCGAGGACAGCGAGCCCATCGGGGTCGTGGGGGAGGTCCACCCGCAGGTCCTGGCCCGGCTTGGCCTTCCCGGCCGGGTGGTGGTGGCGGAGGTTCTCTTCGACCGCTTTTCGGCGGGTGGGCGACAGACGCCGCAAGCCCGGCCGTTGCCGCGTTTTCCGGGGGTCCGGCGGGACCTTACGGTCGTGATTCGGGGCAAGATCGCGGCCAGCGCGGTGCTGCAAGTTATCCGGGAGCTGGGCGGTTACACGTTGCGGGACATCTCTATGGTGAGCGAATACCAGGGGCCCCAGCTGGAGGCTGGTGCCCGCAGCCTGTCATTCCGCCTGCATTACCAGGCCGACGACCGGACCCTCTTAAACGAGGAGGTCGCCGCGGTTCAGCAGCGCATCATCGACGGCCTCAGATCGCGCTTGGGGGCCGAGGTGCGGTCCTGATGGACTTCCTGGACCTGATCATCGTCTGCATCCTGTTTCTGAACATCTCGCTCGGCTGGGCGTTCGGGCTGGTGCGGCGGATCGTCGCCTTTGCCGGACTCTTCGCCGGCGTGGGCGCAGCCACCCTGACGAGCGCGAACACGTCCACCTACATCGCCACCACGTTCGGCATCACCTCGGCCCTCTGGGCCCACGTCATCACCTACACCGTGATCGTGACCCTCGCGATCGTCCTCTTCGAGGTGCTCGGCGCGGTCTATCAGCGCTACCTCGATGCCATGATCGCACCGGCATTCGACCGGGTCACCGGGCTGCTGGCGGGCGCGGTCGTGGGCGCGTTCGAGGTGACCGTCATGCTGATCGTCGGGATTGGCCTGGTCAACGCGAAGCTGCCGGGCGGCTACGCTTACCCGCCGGCGTTCCTGACGGCCCAGGACTGGTTCAACGGTTCACTGCTGGCTCCGCACTTCTACGCCTTCGAGCCACTGACGCGGACGATCTTCTCGCTCGTGCTGCCCAGCAGCATCAGCAGCTACTTCACCCAGCTTCTGAGCCACTAGCGCCGACGCAACCGGCGGCCTGGCCAATCTGCTAATTAAGCCAACGTGGCCCTGACGACCCCGCGCCTGCCGCGCCGGTTCTTTGCCCGCGACCCGGTGGTGCTGGCTCGGGACTTGCTCGGGCGCGTGTTGTTCTACAAGACGCCGGAGGGGTTGCTGGCCGGCCGCATCGTCGAGACCGAGGCGTACACGGGCGACGCCGACGCCGCATCGCACGCGTTCCGCGGTCGCACCCCTCGTAATGCGGTGATGTTCGGCCCGGCCGGCTATGCCTACGTCTACTTCACATACGGGATGCACTACTGCCTCAACGTCACGGCGGAGCTTCCCGGCACCGCTGGCGCCGTGCTCCTTCGGGCCCTGGAGCCCCTTGCCGGAGTCGAGATCATGCGAGCCCGCGGCGATCGGGGGCCGGAAGCGCGGCTGCTGAGCGGCCCCGGAAAGATCGGCCGCGCCTTCGGCCTGACCCTTACGGACGATGGCCGCGACTTCACCCGCGGGCCACTAGGACTCGCTGCCGGTTCGCCCGTGCCCGATCGGGACGTGGCCCGATCACGGCGGATCGGCATTTCGCGAGCCATCGATCTGCCCTATCGTTTCGCGGTGCTCGGCAGCCGCTCGGTGTCGGGCCCTAAGGGAGCGTCACGGTGAGCGTCTGCACCGCCGGGGCGTTGGCGGGGTTGTAGTCGTAGGCCTGCACGCTCAGCGTGTGCGTGCTGCCCGAGGAGCCCCTGATCGCGAAGGTGTAGGGGGCCTGCGTCAACCGGATCGGTTTGCTGGCCCCATCGAGGAAGAAGTCGACTTCCTTGACCGCTTCGTCATCGGTCGCGGTGGCGGTGACCAGCACGCCGCCGTCGGACAGCGGCGCCTGTGCCAGCGTCAGCGTCGGCGACGTGGTCTCCGTAAAGAGCTGGCAGTTCTGCGTGGGCGCCTGCGGGAGGTTCTTGTCCTTCATCTCCTCCGGGTATCCAGGCGGATAGACGATGAAGCTCTTTACCGTCGTGAGGTTGGTCGGAATGTCGGCGGTGGCGAGCAGGCCGTCCGTGGTGCAGACCCGCAGCGGCTGCCACCAGTCGTCGTAGCGGGTGGGCGAGGTGCCGGCAATGAACCAGTCGGCGAGGGTCGTGGGGCAGCTCACGGTGGCCAGCAACCCGCTGGGCAGGCAGATGTTGACGCGCTTGAGCCCGTCCGGCACTGCGAAGTCCCTGACCGGTTTGTTCGCTTCATACGCGTTGAAGATGTCCTTGAAGATCAGCCCGGCGCCCTGCACGCCCCAGACCACGTTGAGGTTGGAGTTGACATTGGCCGGGCAGCCACCGGCACAGGTGTGGCCCATCCAGGCGCCGACGACGACGTCCGGGCTATACCCGATCAACCACGAGTCGCGCCAGTTTTCGGTGGTGCCGGTCTTGGAGGCGAACGGCCGCTTGATGTTCAGCGCCGCGCCGACCGGACGCAGGATGTCGCTGATCATGTAGGCGACCTGCGCCGGGAGCACGCGAACGCCCGCGTCCGGCTTCCACTCCTGCAGCACCTGGCCCTGGCTGTCGACCACCTTGAGGATGACGGTCGGATCGTGGTAGATGCCGCCCGACGCCAGCACGCCATAGGCGTTGAAGTGCTGCATCGGCACGACCTCGGTGGCGCCGATCGCCTGCGCGAGGCCGCGTTCCGGCGTCAGGTTCGAGTTCGTTAGGCCCATCATGCGCGCCGTCTGGAAGACACGGTCGTAACCCAGCTGGTTCAGTAGCTCGATCGCCGGGATGTTGCGCGACTCCACCAGCGCGCGCCGGATCGTGATGACGCCCTCGTCCCGATGGTCCCAGTCGACGAAGGGGTGGCCGTTGATCTTGCCCTGCTTGTCAAGGATCAGGGTCGATGGCGCATAGCCGTTGGCCAGGGCTGTCGCGTAAACGTAGATCTTGAAGGAGGAGCCTGGTTGCCGCCCCTGCCCGTCCGTGATGACGTTGTACTGACCGCCGATCGCCTGGTCGTAATAGTTGGCGCTGCCGACCATGGCGAGCACCTGGCCGGTGTTGGGATCGATCACCTCGGCTGCCCCGTTGTTGACGTTGCGCGCCTTCAGGTCAGGGCGGTTCACATTGTTGGAGACCGCCTGCTCGGCGATCCGCTGCAGGTTGTAGTCGAGCGTGGTCGTGACCCGCAGACCGCCGCCCGCGACGACGGCGTCCCCATATTTCTGACTCAGCTGGCGCAGCACATAGTCGACGAACCAGGGCGCCTTCAGGTCGCGCTGGATACTCCCGTCCTGAAACGTGAGCGTCTCTTTGACCGCCTTGTCGTACTCTGGCTGGCTGATGTAGTGGTCGCGGAGCATGGCGCGCAACGCCACATCCTGGCGACTCATTGCCTGGGCGGCGGTCGCTGGATTGTATGGGTCGAAACTCGAGGGCGCGTTCGGAATACCGGCAAGCATGGCGGCCTGGGCGATGTCCAGATCTTTTGCCGGCTTGGCGAAGTAGGTCTGGGCCGCGGCCTCGATGCCGTAGGCCTCGTGCCCGTAGAAGATCTGGTTGAGGTAGAGGGTCAGGATCTCGTTCTTGGTGAAGCGACGCTCGATCTCGAGGGCTAGGGTCGCTTCGCGGACCTTGCGCTCGATGGAGTTCGCGCTCCCCACGAACATGCGCTTGACGAGCTGCTGGGTGATCGTGCTGGCGCCCTGTTCCACGCGCTGATGGGTGAGGTCGGCGATCGCCGCCGCGACGATGCGGGGAAAGTCGATCCCTTGATGGGTATAGAACTGCCGGTCTTCCAGCGCAATGGTGGCGTCGATCAGGTGTGGGGAGATCGCGGACAGCGGGATCACCGTTCGGATCACGCCGTCGGTGTGCTTGACATAGAGCAGCACGCCGTTACGGTCGTAGATATTGGTCGCCTGCGCGAGTTCCTTCGGGTTGAGTGAGCTGGGGTTCGGCAGGTCGCGGGTATAGGTCTGGTACTTGTCGACCGCCTCGGCACCGCCACCGAGGCTGAGCAGGCCCAGGAGCGTGACCGCCACGATGAGAATCTTGGGCCCATGGCCGCGCCGCCGCCGCTTGATCCGGCTGATGGTGAGCACACGGATAGCGGCGAGCCGGGCAAACCGGTGCTTCTCTGGCGACACCGCGTGTACAACGGTTGAGATCGTTAAAAAAGCACAGGCAATTCCGTCATCCGCGTATATACTCGGCGTCTAGAACGCGTGACGAAACGATGAAGATGCGACAAAACCCTGATCACGGGGCCTATGACGCGGTCAGCGCGGGCGCCGTCGACCTCATCGACCGCGCGCATTTGAAGAACCGCATCGAGCGCGGCGACCGCTTGCGGGTAAAGCTCGGACTCGATCCGACCCGGCCCGACATCCACCTCGGCCACACCGTCGTCCTCCGGGCGCTACGCCGCTACCAGGAGCACGGCCACAAGGCGGTCTTGATCATCGGCGACTGGACGGCTCGGATTGGTGACCCGTCCGGCCAGAACGTGACGCGGCCTCAGTTGACGAAAGAAGAGGTCACGGCGGCCGCGAGGACCTACCTCGACCAGGCCTGGAAGATCCTCGACAAGGGCGAGACGGAGGTCCGCTATCAATCGGAGTGGTTCGACAAGATGCGGCTCGAAGACGTCGTCCAATTGACGAGCCGATACACCGTCGCCCGCATGCTGGCGCGGGATGATTTCGCCAAGCGCACCAAGGAGGGCCGGCCGGTCGGCATGCACGAGTTGCTATATCCGCTGCTGCAGGCTTACGACTCGGTGGCGGTCAAATCGGACCTCGAACTGGGTGGCACCGATCAGACGTTCAACCTGCTGGTCGGTCGGGACATCCAGGAGGCCTATGGCCAGCCTTCGCAGGACATCCAGACGATGCCGCTCCTCGAAGGGCTCGACGGTGTGCAGAAGATGAGCAAGAGTCTGGATAACTACATCGGGATCGACGAACCCCCGGACATCATGTATCGCAAGGCGATGGCCGTGCCTGACAATCTCATCGTGCGTTACCTGCAACTGACAACCAATGCGACCCCGGCCGAGATCGCGAATGAAGCCCGCGCCCTTCGCGAGGGCGAGAATCCGCGCGATGTCAAGCAGCGCTGGGCCGAGCGCCTCGTCCACCAGTTCCACCCGGATGCGTCGCCAGATACCTACCGCCAGGAGGGCGGCGCGTTTCGCAACGCACAGCCCGAGGAGGTGTCCGTGGTGCCGGGTGAGCGGACCATCGCGCAACTGTTCGTCGACGCTGGACTTGCCAGCAGTAAGGGCGAAGCCCGCCGGCTCGTGGGCCAGCACGGTCTCACCATGAACGATCAGCCGGTGGCCTCGGCGGAAGAGAAAGTCACACCCCAGGACGGCTGGGTCTTGCGGCGCGGCTCGCACCGAGTGGTGCGGCTGAAGCTGCGGTAGACTCTCGGCGGGGAGAAGATGTCAGGACATTCAAAGTGGTCGTCGATCAAGCACAAGAAGGCCCTCACCGACGCCAAGAAGGGCCAGCAGTTCACCAAGATGGCGCGAGAGATCAGCCTCGCCGCCCGCGAGGGCGGGGGCAACCCCGACGGCAACTATCGCCTCCGCCTGGCGATGGAGAAGGCCCGCGACGTCAACATGCCGCAGGACAACGTCGTGCGCGCCATCAAACGTGGCACGGGTGAGCTGGGCGGCGCCACGCTCGAGGAACTTCGCTTCGAGGGCTATGGCCCGCATGGCGTGGCGATCATGGTCGATACGCTGACCGACAACCGCAACCGCACCAGCGGTGAAATCCGGAACCTCTTCAGCCGGGCTGGCGGCAATCTGGGCGCCACCGGTAGCGTGGCCTGGATGTTCACACGGCAGGGCCAGATCGTCATCGACGCCAACGGTCGCGACCCGGACGAGATCGGTCTGGAGGCGATCGATATGGGCGCCAGCGACGCGCGCGTCGACGGCAAGGCGGTCGACGTCGTCACCGATCCGGCCAAGCTCGAGCCGGTCCAGCAGGGCCTGAAGAAGAAGGGCTACAAGATCGACTCGGCGGAAGTCACCATGAACGCCTCGCAACTGGTTTTGCTGAATGAGGCGACGGCTCCCTCCATCCTCAAGCTCCTGGACGCGCTCGAAGAGCACGATGATGTGCAGTCGGTGTACTCGAACATGGATGTTCCGGCGGACGTCCTGGAACGCATCAGCGAACGTGTCTAGGTGGTAACCACCAGCGACGGACTCGTGGTCCTGGGCATCGACCCGGGCCTGGCGGACACCGGCTACGGCGCGGTCCGCCGGCAGAACGGACGCCTTTTCCTCATTACCTGCGGGACTGTCAAGACGCCCGCGAACATCTCGGAACCGAAGCGGCTGGGCATTCTCGCCGAGCAGCTTCGCGCACTGATGGCGGAATTGCGCCCCCGGGCCGCGGCCTTCGAAGAACTCTTTTTCAGCAAGAACATCCGCACCGCCATGGCGGTCGGCCAGGCGCGCGGCGTCGCGCTCCTCTCCGCCGTGGAGGCCGGCGCGGATGTTCATGAGTACACGCCCAACCAGGTCAAGCTCTCGGTCACCGGCTACGGGGGCGCCACCAAGGGCCAGATGCTGAAGATGGTCCAGTCGCTGCTTGCCACTCGCGAGCTTCCCCGTTCGGACGATGCAATCGATGCCCTGGCGGTCGCGATCTGCCACCATCACAGCGGCCGCCTTCGGATGATCACCAGCCGTGCTCCCGCTGGGGTCCGCGTTTGATCGCAACCCTCGAGGGCGTCCTGGCCCAGCGAGGTTCCGACTCGGTGATCGTCGACGTCCACGGCGTCGGCTACCTGGTGACCGTGGGCACCCGCACCCTTGCCGAGTTGCCGCGCGCTGGTGAGCGTGTCCGTCTGCACACCTATACGTATGTGCGTGAAGACGCGCTCGGCCTCTTCGGCTTTCTCACCCAGGACGAGCTGACGTTCTTCAAACTGCTGCTCTCGGTCAAGGGAATCGGCCCGAAGGCGGGGCTCGGGATCCTCAGCCGGGCCGAGCTGCGCGTGCTCAAGCGGGCGGTGCTGCAGGAGGATGCGGCCCTGCTTGCCACGGTGCCAGGCATCGGCCCGAAGACCGCCGCCCGGGTCGTCCTCGAGCTCAAGGGGAAACTCAAGGATGAGTTGTATGGCGAGGAGGCGCGGGTACCGGCCGGGTCCGGTGGCGATGCCGTCGCCAAGGCCCTCGAGGTGCTGACCGGCCTGGGCTACACGCCCGCTGAGGCAAAGGAAGCGGTCCGGCAGGCGACCGCCGGCAACGGCGGCAGCCACTCGGTCGAGCAGCTCGTGACCGTTGCCCTCAAAGGACTGGATCGCGGATGACCGACCGCATCATCACCGGCGAGGAACGCACCGAGGACCAGGAGTTCGATCGCAGCCTTCGCCCACGCCACTTGAGCGAGTTCATCGGGCAGGATGGGGTCAAGGCGAACCTGCAAATTCTCATCGCGGCAGCCAAAGGCCGAGACGAGCCGATCGAACACATCATGATCGCCGGGCCACCAGGCTTGGGCAAAACGACGCTGGCGAACATCATGGCGAACGAGATGGGGGTCAGTATTCGGACTACGTCGGGTCCGGCGATCGAGCACCAGGGCGCGCTCGCCTCCATGCTGACCAACCTTGAGGACCGCGACATCTTCTTCATCGATGAGATCCACCGGCTCGCCAGACCGGTCGAGGAGTCGCTCTACCCGGCGATGGAGGACTTCAAGTTCGACTTCGTCAGCGGCAAGGGCGCCGGCGCCCAGTCGATTCGCCTCCAGCTGCCGCGCTTCACCGTGATCGGGGCGACCACCCGGCAGGGCATGCTCTCGGCCCCCCTGCGGGACCGCTTCGGCGCCACTTACGCGCTCTACTTCTATGGGGCCGACGAACTGTTCGCGATCGTCATCCGGTCCGCCGCCTTGCTCAAGGTCACGATCGACGATCCAGGCGCCCGCGTCATCGCCAGCCGGGCTCGCGGGACGCCGCGAGTCGCGAACCGGCTGCTACGGCGCGTTCGTGACTTTGCCCAGGTACGGGCTCAGGGGCGGATTGACGAGCGGATCGCCTTCGACGCCCTGGCCATGCTCGAAGTCGACGAGCTCGGTCTCGACACCATCGACCGGCGGATCCTCCGCACCATCGTCGAGAAGTACGAGGGGGGTCCGGTCGGGCTCGACACCATCGCGGTGTCGGTATCGGAGGATCCGGAAACGGTCGAGGACGTCTATGAGCCCTTCCTGATGCAGCTCGGCTTCCTCGCCCGAACGCCCCGCGGCCGAGTGGCGACCAAGCTCGCCTACGACCATCTCGGCCTGGTCAAGGCGAGCAGCAGCGAGCAGCCTCGACTCTTCTAGTCTCAGTCCCGGGGTGAGGACTGCTGACTTCGACTACGAGCTGCCAGCGGAGCTGATCGCCCAGCAGCCGCCCGACGAGCGGGACGCGGCACGCATGATGGTTCTCGATCAATCGGGTGGCACGCTTGATCGCACCGTCGGGGATCTACCGCGCTACCTGGAGACCGGCGACGTCCTGGTGCTCAACGACAGTCGCGTGCTGCCGGCCCGGCTGATCGGGCGGCGACGCGACGGGGGAGAGGCGGAGGTGCTGCTCCTGCGCCCGCTGCCCGAGGGAACGCACCGCTGGGAAGCGCTGATCCGGCCGGCCCGCCGGCTCGGGGTCGGGTCGCGGGTGAAGTTCGAGAACTCGGCGTTGGCCGTCTCCGTCGAGGGGCGGGACGGGGAGACCGCAACGGTCCGGCTCAATGGCGTCGCCGATCCGCTTGCCGAAGTCCGACGGATCGGCCAGATGCCGACGCCGCCGTACATCAAGGAGCGACTCCGCGACCGCGAGCGTTACCAGACGGTGTACGCGCGCGCGGAAGGGTCAGCGGCCGCGCCCACGGCGGGCCTGCACTTCACGCCCGCGCTTCTGTCGGCGCTCCGCAACCGCGGCGTGGCCATCGCGTTCGTGACGCTGCATGTCGGTCTCGACACCTTCCGGCCGGTGCGGGTCGACGACGCGGTTGAACACCGAATCCATCGCGAGTGGTACCGCATCGACGAAGACACGGCCCGTGCCATCAACGAGGCACGCCGGCTGGGCAAGCGGGTGGTTGCCGTCGGCACCACGTCCGTCCGGGTGCTGGAGAGTGCCGCCCACGACAAGGGCGTCACGGCGGGGGAGGCATGGACCAGCCTGTTCATCCTGCCCGGCTACCGGTTTCGGGTCGTCGACGCAATGCTGACCAACTTTCATCTGCCGAAGAGCACGCTGCTGATGATGGTCAGCGCCTTTGCGGGGCGCGACCGGATCCTGGCGGCCTACGCGCGGGCGATCGAGCGGCGCTACCGCTTCTACAGCTTCGGTGACTGTATGTTGATCAGCCCGTGAGCTTCGAGCTGCTGGCGGAAGAAGGTGGTGCGCGGCGCGGGCGCTTGCACACCTCCCACGGCGTGATCGACACCCCGGCGTTTATGCCGGTCGGCACTCAGGCGACGGTCAAAGCGCTCACGCCCGACGAGGTGCGCGAGTTGGGAGCGCAGGTGCTGCTGGGCAACACCTACCACCTCGCGCTCCGCCCGGGCGCGGATCGGATTGCCCGCCTTGGTGGCCTGCATCGATTCATGGGCTGGGAGGGCGCCATCCTGACCGACAGCGGCGGGTTCCAGGTGTTCAGCCTCGATCACCTGGTGAAGGTGAGCGACGACGGCGCCACGTTCCGCTCGCACCTCAACGGGAGCGAGCAGCGCTTCACGCCCGAGTCGGTCATGGCGATCCAGCGCCAGCTGGGATCGGACATCGCGATGGCGTTCGACCAGCCGGTCTCCTGGCCGGCAGCGAACGCGATGGCCCGGGTGGCCATGGAGCG
Organism: Candidatus Dormiibacterota bacterium; assembly: GCA_035544955.1. NCBI lineage: Bacteria > Bacillati > Candidatus Dormiibacterota > Candidatus Dormiibacterota bacterium. Next base: position 98,035 of record DASZZN010000051.1, on the reverse strand, counting down.
AACGCACCAATGGGCAGAGCGCTGTCTGACGGCGGAGGCGGCTCCCGGTCAGCTCCGCTTCGGGATCGTCCAGGGTGGGTTCGACGACGAGCTTCGCCGGGAGAGCGCCGCCGTCCTCGGTCAGCTGCCGTTCGACGGCTTCGGCGTCGGCGGGCTGAGTCTGGGGGAACCGAAGATTGTCACCTACCGGTTGCTCTCGTTGCAGACGGCGATCCTGCCGCGCGACCGCCCGCGCTACCTGATGGGCGTGGGCACGCCCGCCGATCTGGTGGAGGCGATCGGTCGGGGCATCGACATGTTCGACTGCGTGCTGCCGACCCGGATCGCCCGCAACGGATCGATCCTGACTCGTGGCGGCCGTATCAACCTTCGCAATCGCCAGTTCATCGAGGACCACGGTGCGCCGGACGACGGTTGCGACTGCTACACGTGTCAGCGCTTTTCACGCGCCTACCTCCGCCACCTCTTCATGGCCGGCGAAATCCTCGGCCACCGGCTGGCGTCAATTCACAACTTGAGGCTGCTGGTGCGACTCGTGGCGCAAATCCGCGAGACGATTGGCACCAGTGGATTGGATCAGGCGATGACGTCGCTGCGTAACCAGTGGGCGCTCGCGCCGCTACCGTGACGACCCCCACCCTGCCCTCCCCCAGACGGGGAGGGAATCTAACGGTTTCTCATCGGGCCTCACCTATACTTTCCCTCGCATGCGCGTCGATCGTCGACTCCTGGCACTGATTGCCGTCGTTGCCGTGATTGCCATCTTCATCGACGGGTTCGCCTACGTCTACCGGCTGGCCACCAACCAGCCCCTGACCGGGCCGATCCGCGGCATTCCGACGCTGTCCATCCCATTCCTGGGCTTCGACCAGCAGATCTTCGTCCACAAGGGCCTCGACCTTCAGGGCGGCACGCATCTCGAGCTCGAGATCACCAATGTGCGTTCCGGGATCACCCAGCAGGCGGCCCGCGACATTGCGGTCTCGATCATCGAGCGCCGCGTCAACAGCAGCGGGTATGCGGAATCGGTCGTACGGCCGGAGGGTCAGAACCGGATCATCGTCGAGTTGCCGGGCGTGGACCTGGAGCAGGCCAAACAGATCCTGGGCAAGACCTCCTACCTGACAATCTGGAAATGGGAGCCCGGGACGCCCGATGCCGCGACCCTGCAGCAGCTGAATCCGACTGATGCTCAGAAGTACTCCGGGTACAAGCCCGTGTACACGGGCATCGACGGCAGCATGATCACCAACGCCAGCCGCTCGACGGATCCCAACACCAACCTCCCCGACGTCACGATCTCGTTCAATGGACCAGGCAGCGACATGTTCTGCGCCTTTACGCGCGACCGCGTCACGCATCCGCAGGGTGACCCGCAGAACAAGCTCGCGATCTTCATCGACAAGAACCTGGTGGAAGACGCGAACGTCATCAGCGAGATCTGCGGCGGCAGCGCCATCATCACCGGCGGCTTCACCGCCGCCAGTGCGCAGGCCCTGGCCATCCAGCTCAACTCTGGAGCCTTGCCCGGCACCGTCTCGCTCGCCTCGGCAACCGAGGTCGGCGCCACCCTCGGCGCCTCGACCGTCAAGCTGAGCTTGCTGGCGGGCGCCTTCGGGCTCACCATCGTCATCCTCTTCATGCTTCTCTATTACCGGCTCCCGGGCGTGGTGGCGAGCATCGCGCTGCTGCTTTACGCGGCGATCGCGCTCGCCATCTTCAAGCTGTTCGGCGTCACGCTGACGCTCGCCGGCCTGACCGGGTTCATCCTCTCGGTCGGAATGGCGGTCGATGCCAACGTCCTGATCTTCGAACGCGTCAAGGAAGAGTTACGGGCGGGCCGGACACTGGGTGCCGCGATGGAGGCCGGCGTGCATCGGGCCTGGCCAGCGATCCGCGACTCCAACATTTCGACGCTGATCACCTGCTTCGTGCTCTATTTCTTCGGTGCTCCCCTCATCAAGGGATTTGCTATCACGCTGGCGATCGGCGTCGCGGTCAGCATGTTCTCCGCTGTTGTCACTACCCAGCAGTTCCTGCAGATCCTCGCCGGACTGCGGCCGGCTCGACGGCTGGCCTTCTACGGCGTCTCGGCGCCCAAGGCCGCCTGAGGGGGATCCGCTAGATGGACATCGTCGGCCGGCGCAACTGGTACTTCCTCCTGTCGCTGGCGATCATCCTGCCCGGGATCATCTCGATGGCACTCTTCGGCTTCCGGTTGGGGATCGACTTCGCCGGCGGCGACCAGTACAACCTGGCCTTCACCCGGCCGGTTCAGGCCTCGGTCGTCCAGAAAGAGATGGACACGTTCAATGTCGAGGCGACGGTGCAGCAGGCCGGGCCCAACGGCGTCCTGATCACGACCAAACCGCTCTCCTCCGCGCAGGAGACGACCATCCGGGCCGACCTCGCCCAGAAATTCCCGCTGGACCCATCCAAGTCGAGCTACGCGCAGGTCGGTCCGACGATCGCCAGGGAGCTGGTCGTGGGATCGGGTGGCCTGATCGCGATCGCCTCCATCCTGATCGTCATCTACCTGAGCTTTCGCTTCAACTACAAGTTCGCCGTCTGCGCCATCCTCGCGCTGCTGCATGACGTCTTCCTCTTGACGGGCATCTACTCGATCCTCGGCAAGGTCTTCAACTTGCCGCTCGGCGAAATCAATACGCTGTTCGTCACGGCCGTGCTCACGGTGATCGGTTTCTCGGTCCATGACACGATCGTCATCTTCGACCGGATCCGCGAGAACCTGCGGCAGGCGAGCCGCCTGACCTTCGAGCAGAACGTCAACCTGAGCATCATCCAGTCGCTCGCCCGATCGCTGAACACCTCGATGACGGTCGTCTTCGTCCTGGTCGCGCTGTTCCTGATCTCGCCGCAAAACATCAAGGGCTTCACGTTGGCGCTACTGATCGGCATCGTCAGCGGCACCTACTCATCGATCTTCAACGCGAGTCCCCTGCTCGTGGTCTGGAGGCGGCTCGACCCACGGTAACGGAGTCCTATACTCAGGAGCAAGTGAATACGAACTGTGCAAAGCGGGGCCGTCGGCCCTTTTTCTTTTCCTGGTGACCCCGCCAACAACGAATCAGCTCGATCAGATCCGGGAATTGATCATGCCGACCCTCAGCTTCCTCGGCTACGAGCTGTACGACCTCGCCGTCGCCGGCAGCGGCGCCTCCACGACCCTGCGAGTGCGCATCGACCGATCCGAAGGCGTGACGCTCGCCGATTGCGAGCGGGTGAGCAAGTCGGTCAGCGCCTTGCTCGACCAGGCCGATCCATTCCCCACCCGCTACGAGCTCGAAGTGTCCTCGCCGGGCGCCGAGCGTCCGTTGCGCAACCTCGACGAGTACCGACGCTTCATCGGCCGGCGCGCGAATGTCCGTTACCGCCTGGGCGACAGCGAGCAGGTTGCCGAAGGACGGCTCACCGCCGTGTCTGACGACATGATCGAGCTGCAACTGGGGGAGGGCAAGCATCTGAGGACGGTCGCAATCCCGCTGGTGGATATCGTCTCCGCCCGGTTGGCGATCGACTTGTCGCGGCGCTGATGCTGAAATCAGACTTCCTCAAGGCGCTCGACCAGGTTCAGGAGGAGAAGGGGATCTCCAAGCAATCACTCCTGAGTCTGATGGAAACCGCGCTGGCCACCGCCTACCGGCGCGCCTTCAATCCGCCGGAGAACATTCGCGTGCATGTCGATCCGGATACGGCCCAGATCGCCATCTTTGGCCGGCGCCGGGTGGTCGAGATGGCGACCGATCCCGCAACGGAGATCAGCCTCGAGGACGCGATCAAGCTGGGCCCGGCCTCGCTCGGCGACCTGATCGACGTCCCGCTGCCGACCGAGGATTTCGCACGCCTGGCGGCGCAAATCAGCAAGCAGGTGGTCTTCCAGCGTTTGCGGGACGCGGAGAAGGACCAGGTGCTCAAGGATGTTCTCGAGCACAAGGGCGAAATGGTGAGCGGCATCGTCGAGCGGGTCGTGGAACGACCCGACGGGCGCACGATTTATATCGAGTTGGGAAAGGCAGAGGCCGTGCTGCCACCTGAAGAGCAGATTCCCGACGAAACGATTCGGGTCGGCCAGCACCTAAAGGTCCTGTTGCTGGAGGAACGCAAGCGAAGCCGCGGGGCGCAGGTCCTGGTGTCGCGGGCGCATAAGGCGTTGGTTCGGCGCCTGCTGGAGTTCGAGATTCCGGAGCTGACGTCGGGTGCGGTCGTCATCCGCGCCCTGGCGCGTGAGCCCGGCGTCCGAACCAAGGTCGCGGTCTCCGCCAACCAGGATGGCATCGATCCGGTGGGCGCCTGCGTCGGCCCGCGTGGCGTGCGCATCCGAAGCGTGGTTGGCGAACTGGGGTCGGAGCGCGTCGACATCATCCCCTGGGCGGACGACCCTGGCCAGCTGGTGGCGAACGCGCTCAGTCCGGCCCAGGTCCTAAACGTGGACATCGACCGGGACTCGCGAACCGCCACCGCCCACGTGCCGGAGAACCAGCTCTCCCTGGCGATCGGCAAGGATGGCCAAAACGCCCGGCTGGCGGCCAAGCTGACCGGGTGGAGGATCGACATCAAGCCGACGGTGGAAGGTGGGGCAGGCCCCCACCCTGACCCTCCCCCGCAAGCGGGGGAGGGAAATGTCCCAGGGACGATGGAGGCTAACGGCGGCGCGTCCTGAGCCGCTTCGCAGCTGCGTCGGCTGCCGCCAGGTCAAGCCCCGGTCGGCCCTGCATCGGCTGGCGATGGTGGATGGGACGCTCGTGGTCGATCCGCGTCGGGTTGCCGGCCGGAGCGCCTACCTTTGCCGCGAGGGGGCCTGCTGGGAGGCGGCGCAGAAGCGACGGGCGCTCGACCGGGCACTCGGCTCCACGGTCACGGCGCAAGATTGGGAGCGGCTTCGGCAGGGAATAATGACCTGAGTCCACCGCCTGGCAGGGGGACTCAGGCTATTATTGCCAGTTGAATTGCAAAGGATAGGTCACTCATAGCTACAACAACTCGCGGTATCAAGGTTCAGCAGCTCGCCCGCGACCTCGGCGTCGAGGCCCGGGATATCCTCGATTTCCTGCGCCCGACCCGCCACGCACCACGCCACGCCATGGCGGTGCTGACGCCGGAACAGGAGTCGTCCGTGCGCACCCAGTTCGCGGCCGGCCAGGCCGCTGAGGCGAAGAAGGCGGTCGCCGAAGGCAAGGTTCAACTGCCCCCGACGCTCTCCGTCAAAGAGCTGGCGGAATACCTGGACGTCAAGACGGTCGACATCATCAAAGAGCTGATGAAGAACGGTGTCATGGCGAACATCAACCAGCAGATCGATTTCGAGACGGCTGCCATCGTCGCCGACAGCTTCGGGGTCCAGGCCAGCCCGATGGCCATGGATTCGGCGATCGCCGAGGAAGTCGTCGGCGAAGGTGAGGCCACCCAGGTCAAGCTGACCACGCGTTCGGAGCTCTTCAGCACCGATGGCGAAGCGGCCGAGAACCTGAAAGTCCGGCCGCCAGTGGTCACCGTCATGGGTCATGTTGACCATGGCAAGACCTCGCTGCTCGACGCCGTGCGCGAGACCAAGGTGGCCGCCGGCGAAGCCGGTGGGATCACCCAGAGCATCGGCGCCTACGTTGTCGAGGAGAAAGGGCGGCGCATCGTCTTCCTCGACACCCCCGGTCACGAAGCGTTCACCGCCATGCGCGCCCGCGGCGCGCAGGTCACGGACGTTGCCGTGCTCGTGGTTGCTGCCGATGACGGCGTCATGCCGCAGACGGTCGAGGCGATCTCGCATATCAAGGCGGCCCAGGTGCCGATCGTGGTGGCGATCAACAAGATCGACAAGGAGGGCGCCAACCCCGATCGGGTCAAGCAGGCCCTCTCCGAGCAGGGTCTCGTGCCCGAAGAGTGGGGTGGGCAAACCGTCATGGTGCCCGTCTCCGCCAAGCAGAAGACTGGGCTCTCTGAGCTGCTCGAGATGATCCTTCTCGTTGCCGACCTTCAGGACCTCAAGGCCAACCCGGCCAAACTGGCCGCCGGCACCGTGATCGACGCCCACCTGGAGAAGGGCCGCGGCCCGGTCGCGACCGTGCTCGTGCAGAGTGGCACGCTTCGGATCGGCGACAACCTCGTGGTCGGGCACATCTTCGGCAAGGTGCGCGCGCTGCTCGATGATCGAGGCAAGAAGATGAAGGAAGCCGGGCCGGCGACGCCGGCCGTTGTCACCGGCCTGCCCGATGTGCCCACCGCGGGCGATATCTTCCAGGTGGTCTCCAGCGAGAAGGTCGCGCGGACCATTGCGGGCCAGCGAGCGGAGCAGTACCGTGTCGCGACCCTGGCGCAGACGCGCCGGGTCACGCTGGCCGACCTGTCGGCGCAGATCGGGAAGGGCGCCGTCAAGGACCTGAACCTTGTCATCAAGGGCGACAGCAATGGCTCGGTGGAGGCGCTCAAGGGCTCGTTGCTCAAGATCCAGGACCCCCAGGTGCAGATCAAGATCGTCTTCGAGGGTGTCGGCACCGTGACGGAGTCGGACATCCTGCTGGCGGCGGTCTCCAACGCGCTCGTCATCGCTTTCAATGTCAAGTCCGACGCGCTCGCCCAGAAAGCGGCCGAGCGGGAGAAGGTCGACATTCGCAGTTACGACGTCGTCTACAACGTCACCAACGACATCGAACGCGCCATCAAGGGGCTGTACGAGCCCACCTTCGTCCAGGTCTGGGAAGGCCGCGCCGAGGTGCTCACGCCGATCAAAATCCCGAAGCTGGGCATCATCGCCGGCTCGCGGGTGCTGGACGGCAAGATCACGAGCGGGTCTCTCGCCAAGATCCTGCGGGACAACAAGCCGATCCACGAAGGCCAGATCGCGGGCCTCAAGCGCTTCAAGGACGACGTCCACGAGGTGCTGTCCGGACTGGAGTGCGGCATCCGGGTCGACGGCTACCAGGACTTCCAGCAGGGCGACGTCATCGAGTCCTACCAGGTCAAACAGGCGTAATCCGACGCGCCCGCTTAAGGTCGGCTTCCAGCTGCCCGAGGTGGAGCGCGAAGTCCGCTGGCCGGAAATCGTCGCCATGACCCGACTCGGCGAGCAGCTGGGCTTCGATTCGGTGTGGGTGGGCGATCACCTGCTCTATCGTGACGAGATCCACGGAGCCAGGGGTCCGTGGGAGGCCTGGACGACGCTGGCCGGCATCGCCGCCGCGACGAGCCGGATCGCGATTGGGCCGTTGGTCGCCTGCACCAGCTTTCACAATCCGGCGATGCTGGCCAAGCTGGCCGCGACCGTCGACGAGATCAGCGGTGGACGTCTCATCCTCGGGTTGGGTGCGGGATGGAACGAGACGGAATATCGGGCGTTCGGCTTTCCCTTTGACCGGCGTGTCGCGCGATTCGCCGAAGCCTTCACCATCATTCGCTCCCTGCTGCGCGAAGGCCGCGTCGACTTCGCGGGAGAGTTCTATTCGGCTCGAGACTGCGAGCTCCTGCCGCGGCCGCGTCCAGGCGGACCACCGCTGATGGTGGGGTCTATTGGCGAGCGGATGCTGGAGCTCACGGTACCGTACGTCGACAGCTGGAATGCGTGGTACAGCTGGACCGGCAATCGACCCGATGGCGTCGCACCGCTGAGGGCGAAGGTCGACGCCGCCTGCACAGTGGCCGGACGTACGCCGAGTGACGTAGAACGTACGGTCGCCGTTCTGGTTCGGTTGCCCGGCGCGGCCGACCAGCCTCGCGAGGCTGATGCCTCGGAGCACGTGACACCGCTCGAAGGGAGCGCTGACGATCTTGCGGACGCCCTGCTTGCCTACGCGCGCGAAGGAATCGGCCACGTGCAGCTGGTCATCGATCCGATCACCGAAGCGTCGATCGAAGCCCTAGCTCCGGTGTTGGAGAGGCTCGACGCCAGAACCTGAGATCGATCCGAAGAGGATCGTTCGCGAGGGCTATGACCGGATCTCGTACGAATATCGCGACGACTTGGGCCGGGGACCATCACAGGACAACCTGGGCGAGCGGGCGTCGCGGCCTGGGTATGAAATGTGGCTAGCCGAAGTCACACCGCTTCTCAAAGACGGCGATCCGGTCCTCGACCTCGGCTGCGGTTGTGGAGTCCCAGCAACCGCGATATTGGCGGAAAGATTCTTGGTGACCGGCGTCGATATCTCGCCGGTCCAGGTCGAGCGGGCTCGTCGGTTGGTACCCGCGGCTCAGTTCCTCTGCCAGGACATGTCTGAGGTTGCGTTCCCGGCCGAGAACTTTAGAGCAATCGTGTCGTTCTTCGCGATCATTCACGTCCCTGTAGAAGAGCAGCCCGGAATCTTTCGGAAGCTGAGTCGCTGGCTCAGATCGGGTGGCTACCTGCTAGCGACAGTGGGGAGCGGTGCCTGGACGGGAACCGAGGAGAACTGGCACGGCGCGCCCATGTACTGGAGCCATGCCGACCGGGAGACCTACCTCGCCTGGGTCAAGGACGCCGGGTTCGAGGTTCTCTGGACGCGGTTCATTCCCGAAGGAACGGGTGGGCATACCCTGCTTTTGGCGAAAAAAGCCCCTACCGGTACCCTGCCCAGAGGGGGAGGCTGATTGAGGGACCGTCGCCGGCGCGGAAGGGAGAGCGATTCGCGGTTCATACAATGAACATATGGGCACTCATAGAGTTGAACGCGTCGCCGCACAACTACGCGAAGAAATCAGTCAGATCATCATCCGCGACCTCAAGGATCCCCGGATCGGGATGGCGACGATCAGTGAGGTGAAGCTCAGTCCTGACCTTCGCAATGCGACGGTCAAGGTGAGCGTCGTCGGCGAGGACGATGCGCGCCAGGCTGCGATCGACGGGTTGGATCACGCGAAAGGTTTCATCCGGCGGGAGCTGGGCTCCCGTCTCTCGAACCTGCGGTTCGCCCCCGACCTGCATTTCCAGCTCGATGAGGGCGTCGCCTATAGCGTCCGAATGAGCCAGCTTTTGCGTGAAGTTCAGCAAGGGGAACCAAACGCCGGCAGCTGAGCTCGCTCCACCGCGCCCCGAGGTGGCCGAGCTGGCGCCTCGGATCTGGCAGGTGATCGACGACGTTCCAGTCGTGACGGCGGTCACGCATAAAGATGCGGACGGCGACACGCTCGGCTCGGCCCTGGCTCTCGCTCTCGCGCTGGAGCCGATCGGGAAGGCCGTGCCCGTGCTCTCCTCGCCGCCCGTGCCGGGTGCCTGGTGGTTCCTCCCCGGCATCGAGCGCGTCAACCAGCAGGCGCCGCCGGCTGGCACCCCTGTCTTCATCTTCGATGCGAGCGATGCGTCGCGTGCCGGCAGCTACGAGCCGGTGGTGACGCAGGCGCGGGTGGTGGTCAACGTCGATCACCATGTCTCGAACACGCGCTTCGGCACCATCAACCTGGTGCTCACCGACGCCGCCTCCACGGGCGAGCTCGTCTACGACCTGCTCAAGGCCTGGAAGATCGACATTCCGCCGGGTGCCGCGTCCTGCCTGTACGCCACGATCCTTTCTGACACCGGCGGCTTCCGACACGACAACACCTCGGCGCAGGCACTGCGCGCCGCGGCCGAGCTGGTGCAGTTCGGCGCAGATCCGGTCGCGATCGCCCGCGGGCTCTTCAAGAGCCGGCCGGCCTCGTCGCTACGGATGCAGGGGCGGATCCTCCAGGGCCTGCATTACGAGTTCGGCGATCGCCTTGTCTGGGGATCGATCAGCCAGGCCGGGCTACGGGATAGTGGCGCGACGACGGACCAGGCCGACAGCGCCATCGACCAGCTCAACACCGTCCGCGGCCAGGAGCTCGCGATCCTTTTCAAAGAGGCAGGCCCGCGTCTGACGAAGGTCAGCATCCGGAGTCGCGACCAGGTCGACGCGGCCGAGCTCGCTGCCCGGTTCGGCGGTGGCGGCCACCGACGGGCCGCGGGGATCGAGCTGCCATTGCCGCTCAAGGAAGCGGAGGCCAAGGTGCTCGCCGAAGTCCGTGCGCGCATGAACGACCTCGGGTGACATCGGGCATCCTGAACGTCAACAAGCCGGCCGGACCGTCGTCGTTCGCCGTCGTCCGCATGCTGCGCCGGCTGCCAGGCGTGCGGAAGGCCGGCCACGGGGGCACGCTCGATCCGGCGGCGGATGGGGTCCTGCCGATCCTGATCAACCACGCCACTCGGTTGGCGGACTTCGTGCACGAGTGGCCCAAGAGCTACATGGCAACCGTGACCTTCGGCTTCACCTCCGACACGGGCGACCGTGAGGGCACGATCACCCCGGTTGGCGATCCAGCTGCCATCAGCCGCGAACGGATCGAGGCGGAGTTGCCGGCGTTCGCCGGCCGGATCGACCAAGTGCCACCCATGTATTCGGCGCTCAAGCAGGGTGGGGAGCCGCTCTATCGCAAAGCCCGGCGAGGCGAGGTGCCCGAGCGGCGCGCGCGGCCGGTGGAGATTTTTTCCATCCGTTTGCTTGACTACGACTCGGCGGCCTCGGTCGGCCGTCTGGAAATCAACTCGGGCCGTGGGATGTACGTACGCAGCCTTGCCCAGGACCTGGGCCAGGCGTTGGGGTGCGGCGCCTACCTCTCGGGCCTCACGCGAACCGCGGTTGGCCCTCTGTTGGTGACCGACGCTGTTCCGATGGCGACGCTGGCTGCTGCGGGGGAGGGGTGGACCCGCTGGCTCCTTCCCATGGACCTGCCGCTGCACGACTGGCCGGCGGTGGCGCTGGACGCCGCAGGCGCCGCAGCGGTTCGTCGGGGGCAGGCGGTTCCCGCCCCGGACACGACAGCCGGCCGCTATCGACTCCTCGGCCCCGACGGCGAGCTGCTCGCCTGGGGCGAGGCAGACGCCACCCGGCGAATCCAGCCGCGCGCGGTCTTCATGGGATGACGGCGGTCACCTTCGGCTTTCCCGCCCCCGGCATGCTCGGGCCGAGCCATGCGACGATCGGCAGCTTCGACGGTATCCACCGCGGCCACCAGGCCCTCTTGAAGCCGCTCATCGCCGGCGCGCGCGCGGCCGGTGCCGCCAGCGTGCTGGTCACGTTCGATCCCCATCCGCGGTGCGTGATCGACCCGGATCATTGCCCGCCGCTCCTCACGACCCTCGAAGAGAAGACCTGGCTGCTGGATCAGCTCGGCCTCGATCACGTGGTCGTAATCCCCTTCACGCTAAAGATCGCCGCCCTGAGTGCCGCGACGTTCATGGAGCGGCTCCTGCGGGGCATCGAACTCCGCCGCATGGTGGTCGGCCAGAATCACCGGTTTGGGCATGGCCAGCGTGGCGATCCCGCGTTCTTACGCCGGCTGGGAGCGAGGCACGGCTTCACCGTCGACATCGCCCCCACGGTGCTGCGCGGACGGGAGCCCATCAGCAGCTCGCGGATCCGGCGCCTGGTCCTGCTCGGCCAGCTTCGGGCCGCCGCCCAATTGCTCGGTCGGGGCTACTTCATACGCTCTAGCGTGGAGCACGGCGTCAAGCGCGGCCGCCAGCTCGGGTTTCCCACTGCCAACATGCGCATCGAACCCAATAAGCTGATCCCCCCGAATGCCATCTACGCGTCTCGGGTCGATATCGCCGGCCAAACGTATGGGGGCGCAACTAGCGTCGGCGTCCGCCCGACGTTCGGCGGGAACACCCTCACGGTCGAGGTCTTCGTCGTCGACTTCGAGGGTAATCTGTACGACAAGCTGATCACGGTCTGGTTCCTGCAGCGGCTCCGCGCGGAGAAACGGTTTGCCACGGTCCCAGCGCTGCAGCAGCAGATGGCCCGCGACGTCGAGAACGCCAGGCGTATCCTCGCGGTCCCGTCTGGGAGACGCCGCACCTGACCGCGCAGAAGCCGCCGCTCGTGATCGTCAACCCCTCGGCGGGTGGCGGACGAGCCCGCGGCTTCTGGCGCCGCTGCGCGACCGCGTGCGCCGGTATGGCTTTCGATGTGGTCGAGACCGCTCGGCGCGGCGATGCTGCCGACTACGCGGCGGCGGCCGGCGATCGACTGGTAGTCGCGGTGGGTGGCGATGGGACCGCTCATGAGGTGGTCAACGGCCTGCTCCGACGCCCGGCGGCCCGGCCACCGCGGGTCGGGTTCCTGCAGCGCGGCACAGGCGCCGACCTGCGCCGCAGTATCCCCAGCCCGCGCCGGCCCGAGGACGTTGCCGCGTGGCTGACCACTGATCGCTGGCGCCCGCTCGATGCCGGTCGCCTCTCCACCTCGACGGGGCGGCGCTACTTCATCAATGTCGCGGACGCGGGGATCGGGGCCGAGGTTGTGCGGCGGGCTGCGCGCGGGCCCGCAGCCCTGGGAGGCACCGTGAATTTCCTGGGAGCCGCGGTCATCAGCCTCGCGCGGCATCAGAATGCACCCGTTCGTCTTCGGCTGGACGAGGGCCCGGTGCTGCAGCGTCGGGTGCGCACCATCGCCGTCGCCAACGGGGCCTACCTCGGCGGCGCGATGCGGATCGCCCCCCAGGCCCAACCGGACGACGGCTGGTTCGACGTCGTGACGATTGGCGATGTCGGCCGCTGGCTGGGGATTCGCAGCCTGCCGATGCTCTATCGGGGAACGCACGGACAGTTGTCCCAGGTCGAATTCGGGCGGGCTCGGCGGGTCGAGATCGAGAGCGAGCAGCCGATCGGGGTGGAGGCGGACGGCGAGCTCGCCGGCATGACCCCTGCAGTCTTCGAGATCGTCCCCGGCGCCCTCCAGGTTATTGATTGGCGACCTTCGGGTATACTCTCGGGTGACTCAGCGCGAATGTCCGACTAGCCAACGGCACTCGGGCGAGCAACTTAGGAGGTACACCGACTGGCAACGAGCATCAAAGCGGGCGTCATCGAGGCGAACCGCCTCAATGACAAGGACACCGGATCGTCCGAAGTCCAGATCGCCATCTTCAGCGAACGGATCAACCACCTCACCGACCACCTCAAGACGCACGCCCACGACCACAATTCGCGGCGCGGGCTGCTCCAGCTGGTCGGCAAACGCCGCCGGCTGCTGAACTACCTGCAGCGCACCGACATCGAGCGCTACCGGGCTGTCGTCGCGAAGCTCGGGCTACGGAGGTGATGGCCTAGAGCCATAGACCCCTTGCCCGGGCGGGGCCACCTCGCAGAGGGTTAGAGATTGGTGTGCGGAGAAAGGGTTCCTTTTCTTCGAACCCCAACCCCTAACCCGCAATACAGGAACCGCCTGGGCCGATTGCCAACTATTTTTTGTGCCGCGATTTCCGCGGCCCCAGGAGGATTCGTGAATACAACACAACTCGAAATTGGTGGGCGGACGCTGACGGTCGAGACCGGTCACGTCGCCCAGCAAGCATCCGGCGCGGTCACCGTGCGGATGGGCGACACCATGCTGCTCGTCACGGCCGTGATGGCCTCGACGCCGCGGGAAGGGATCGACTTCTTCCCGCTCACCTGCGACTACGAAGAGAAGCTCTACGCGGCCGGCAAGATCCCGGGCGGGTTCATCCGCCGCGAGGGACGCCCCAGCGAGCAGGCGATCCTCAACAGCCGCTTGATCGACCGACCGATCCGCCCGCTGTTCCCCAAGGACTTCCGAAACGACGTCCAGATCGTGGCAACCGTGCTCTCCGTGGACCAGGACGCCGACCCGGCAACCATGGCCATCAACGGCGCCTCGCTGGCGCTGTCGATCTCGCCGATCCCCTTCCAGGGCCCGATCGGCGCCGTCCGCATCGGCTTGCTCGACGACCAGCTGGTCGTCGGTCCGCCGATCAACCGCCTGGCCGAAAGCAAGCTCGACCTGGTCGTGGCCGGCACCCGGGAAGCCATCATCATGGTGGAAGCCGGGGCCAAGGAAGTGCCCGAGGAAACCATCGTCGAGGCACTGCGACTGGCGCATCGCGAGATCGTTCGGATCTGCGAGATGCAGGACGCTTTCGCCCGCGAAGTCGGCAAGCCAAAAGTCACCGTTCCGGAAAGCCCCAAGGACCCCGAGGTCGACGAGGCGGTCGACCGCTTCCTCGCCGAGCGGCTGGACCAGGCGCTCTTCAATCCCAACAAGGCGCTGCGCGAGTCCGCACTCGACGATCTGAAGAAGGAGACCGTCACCGAGCTTGGCCCGCAGTTCGCGGACCGGCTGCCGTACCTATCGAAGAGCTTCGAGGCTAAGGTCAAGCAGCGCGTGCGCGGCAAGATCCTCGCCGAGGGCGTACGTCCGGACGGGCGCAAAACGACCGAGATCCGGCCGATCACGTGTGAGGTGGGCATCCTGCCCCGCACCCACGGCTCGGCGCTGTTCACGCGGGGTCAGACCCAGGCGCTCAGCATCGTCACCCTCGGCTCGATCGGTGACAAGCAGAAGCTCGATGGGCTCGGCCTCGAGGAGTTCAAGCGCTTCATGCATCACTACAACTTCCCGCCCTTCAGCGTGGGCGAGGCTCGGCCGCTCCGCTCGCCGGGGCGGCGGGAGATCGGCCACGGTGCGCTTGCCGAGCGGGCGCTTCTGCCGGTCGTGCCGACCGAAGAGGAGTTCCCTTACACGATCCGGCTCGTCACCGAGATCCTCTCGTCCAATGGCTCGACCTCGATGGCGAGCGTATGCGGCTCCAGCCTGGCGATGATGGACGCCGGCGTCCCGACCAAGGGCCAGGTGGCCGGGATCGCGATGGGCTTGATCACCGGTGATGGGAAGGTCGCCGTTCTCAGCGATATCCAGGGTGTCGAGGATGCTCTGGGCGACATGGACTTCAAAGTGGCCGGTACCCGGCAGGGTGTCACCGCCATGCAGATGGACATGAAGATCAAAGGCATCAGCATCGACACCATGGCCGGCGCGATTCAGCAGGCCAAGGAAGGCCGCCTCTTCATCATGGACAAGATGGACGCGGCGCTGAGCCAGCCGCGGGACGCCATGTCGCAGTACGCGCCGCGAATGGTCACCGTCCAGATCCATCCCGACAAGATCCGCGAAGTGATCGGCCCCGGAGGCAAGATGATTCGCAAGATCATCGAAGACTCGGGGGTCACCAGCATCGACATCGAGGACGATGGCCGGGTCGTGATCGGCTCGGTTAACGGCGACTCGGCCGCCAAAGCCGAACAGTTGATCCGCGACCTGACCGGCGAGGTCGAGGTGGGAAAGAACTACCGCGGCAAGGTAGTTCGCATCATGCCCTTCGGTGCCTTCGTCCAGATCATGCCGAACCAGGACGGTCTGGTCCACATCAGCCAGCTGGCTGAGGAGCGCGTCGAGCGGGTCGAGGATGCGGTCAACGTCGGCGACGAGATCGACGTCAAGGTGACCGAGGTCGATCGCCAGGGTCGCGTGAACCTTTCGCGCAAGGCCGTGCTGCAAGAGGCCAAGGGCATCACGAACGGGGACTGGGTCGTGACCGATCGTGATCGGGGCGGCCCGCGTCGCGAAGGCGGCGGCGGTGGCTATCGCCCGGGTGGCGGCGATCGTGGCCCGCGCCGGGACTTCGACCGCGCCGGCGGCCGTGGACGAGACAACCGCAATTAGGCATTAGGCCTGTGGAAAAACTGTATGCCGGGGCTCCCGTCCCGGCATACAATGAGCCCCGGTTTGGATTTCGTCGACCTGCCGAGCCTGAGCGCGGCGGTCCACAATTGCCGGCGTTGCCCGTTAGGTCATTCGCGAACCAAGGCGGTGCCCGGGGTTGGCCCGGCCAAGGCGCGGATCGTGATCGTCGGCGAGGCGCCCGGCCAGAACGAGGACCTGCAGGGCGAGCCGTTCGTCGGGGCGGCGGGCAAGCTGCTCGACCAGTTGCTTCGCGGTATCGGCCTCTCGCGCGGCGACGTCTTCATCACGAACATCCTCAAGTGCCGGCCGCCGGGAAACCGGGATCCGCAGCCCGCCGAAGCGGAGGCCTGCTCGCCCTATCTCGAGCAGCAGCTCCGGCTGATCAAGCCCGAAGTCGTCCTGGTGCTCGGCCGGCACGCGCTGGCGCGCCTCTTGCCGGGATATGAGTCGATCTCGCGCCTTCATGGGAAAGTGGTCACCAGGGACGCGGTGACCTACATCCCGGTCTACCACCCCGCGGCGGCTCTCTACAACAGCTTCCTGATGGGCCCGCTGGAGCAGGACTTCAAGGCCGTGAGGGCGCATCTCGACCAGGCGGAAGAGCGGCGGCAGGCGCTCGCCGTGGCGGCGACGCCGATCCCCAAGCCGGAGGAGCAGCTCACCCTTTTTGGCTAAGCAGCCCAGGTTGCGCGCCATTCCCCTCGGGGGTTTGGGCGAGATCGGTCGCAACATGATGGCACTCGAGTACGACGAGAACATCGTCGTCATCGACGCCGGCCTCATGTTCCCCGAGGAGGAGATGCTCGGCGTCGACCTGGTGCTGCCGGATGTCACCTACCTGCAGGAGCGGAAGGACAAAGTGCTCGCGTTCCTGCTGACCCACGGCCACGAGGACCATGTCGGGTCGCTGCCCTACATCCTGCCCAAGGTTTCGGCACCGATTTACGGCAGCCGCCTCACGCTGGGCTTCATCAAGAACAGGCTGCGCGAGCACAAGCTTGTCGAGCAGGTCGATCTACGCGAGATCAAGGCCGGCGACGTCGTCGAGCTCGGCCCCTTCAAGGTCGAGTTCATCCATGTCGCGCACAGTATCCCGGACACCACCGCGCTCGCCATCCAGACGCCGGTCGGCATGGTGATCCATACGGCCGACTTCAAGATGGACCAGACGCCGGTCGACGGCAAGCCGACAGACATGGCGCGTCTGTCGCACTTCGGGAACCACGGCGTGATGCTGCTGATGTCGGACAGCACCAACGCCGAACGCGACGGCTTCACCCCCTCCGAGCGCACCATCGGGGAGGCCTTCCAGGAGCTGTTCGGGCAGTGTCCCGGCCGGATCATCATCTCGACCTTCGCGTCCAACATCTACCGCATCCAGCAAGCGCTCAACACCGCGGCCCGCTACAAGCGCAAGGTGGCGGTGATCGGCCGCTCCATGGTGAACAACCTGACGATCGCTCAGGAGCTTGGCTACATCCAGATGCCCGGCGACATCCTGATCAAGGTTCAGGACATCAACAAGGAGCCTGATGATCGGCTCGTCATCCTGTCGAGCGGTAGCCAGGGTGAGCCCCTTTCCGCCCTGACTCGGATCGCGGCCCAGGAGCATCCGCAGGTGAAGCTGAAATCGGGTGACACCGTCATCCTCTCGGCGACGCCGATCCCGGGTAACGAGGAACTGGTCTCGCGCACGATCAACAACTGCTACAAGCACGGGGCGCGGGTCTTTTACTCCGCCCGCAACCGCGTCCATGCCTCGGGGCATGCGAGCCGCGAGGAGCTCAAGCTGATGCTGAACCTGGTGCGGCCCAAGTTCTTCATGCCGGTGCACGGAGAGTTCCGCCACCTGGCGCTGCATTCGGAGATCGCCCAGGAAGTCGGCATCAGCAAGGACCATGTGATCGTGACGGACGACGGGAACACCGTCGAGCTGAGCGACAGCCTCCCGCATTTCGGCAACAAGGTCCCGGCGGGCTACGTTTTCGTCGACGGGTTGGGGGTTGGCGATGTCGGTTCTGTAGTCCTACGCGACCGGCACATTCTGTCGCAGGATGGCATTTTCATCGTGATCGTGACCGTCGACAAGGACACCGGCCAGGTGGTCTCCGGTCCCGATCTCATCTCGCGCGGCTTCGTCCATCAACAGACCTCGGATGCCCTGCTCGAGTCGGCCCGGCAGCAGGTGCTCGCCACCATCAATAAGCCGGGGCGCGGCAACCCGGAATGGCAGGTCATCAAAAACTCGATCCGGGACTCGTTGAGCAAGTTCCTCTACGAGCAGATGCGGCGGCGGCCGATGATCATCCCGATCGTCGTCGAAGTCTAAGTCGAGCTCGAGCTCAGCCGCCTTCCAAGGCAAAGCGCCCCGTGTTTCAATATGTGAGTGCCCTACCGTCGGTTGGACGATCGGCAGCTGTGTCATTAATGGGAGCTTGAGAGCCTTATTGCATTCGAGGAGGTAAACGTATGGCTAATACACAAGGCGATGGCGGATCGAACACCGCGGTGGTCGCCATCTTTGCGATCGTCGTAATCGTGTTGGTGCTGGGGTTTCTGTTCCTCGTCCATCCGTTCGGCTTTTTCAGCACGGGGAGCGGCACGACGCAGACGACGGCATCGCCATCGGTAGCGGCATCGGTGCCGGCGTCACCGTCGAAGTCGCCCTAGGTCAGATGATCGATGCCGGGAGAGGGGACAACCCGTGAGAGCCATTTCCGGGGGAGGGTGAGGGCTTGAGTATCACCGCATCGGCGCTCAATAAGCAGGATGAGGCGCAACGCGGCGCACTGGTCGAGCGCCTGTTTCACGGGGGCATCGCCGTGCTGGAGATGCTCAGCATCTACATTGGCGACCGGCTTGGATTGTACCGGGCCATCGCGAAGGACGGTCCGTCGACGGCAGGCGAGCTGGCACGGTCAGCGGGCATTCATGAAAGGTATGCGCGGGAGTGGCTCGAGCAGCAGGCAGTTGCTGGGCTGATCGCGGTCACGACGGACAACACCGACGGCGCCAAACGCGAGTACGGCCTGGCTCCCGGCCACAGCGAGGTGCTGTTGAATCCCGACAGCCTCAACTACCTGCTGCCCATCGCCTGGGCAATTCCCGGAGTGGTCGGCACGCTGCCTGCCCTGCTGACGGCCTACCGCGGAGGCGGTGGGGTCCCCTACATCGACTATGGGCCAGAATTCCGCAACTCCATCGCCTCGCTGAACCGGCCGATGTTCTTGAATCAGCTCGGTGCCGACTGGCTGCCTGCCATGCCTGATGTGGATCGCCGCTTGCGCGCGGAGCCGCCGGCAAAAGTGGCTGACGTCGGTTGCGGAACCGGTTGGTCCAGCATCGCGATCGCGAAAGCCTACCCAAAGGTCCGGGTCGATGGCTTCGATCTCGACGAGCCATCGATCACTGCTGCTCGGGAGAATGCGATGAACGCAGTGGTCGACGACCGCGTAAGGTTCGAGCTCCGCGATGCAGCCGCCCCCGGCAGGGCGGCCTCATACGACCTCGTCACGGCCTTCGAGACCATCCACGACATGTCGAACCCTGTCGCCGCTCTGCGGGCGATGCGCGCGTTGGTCGCGCCTGGCGGCGCGGTGCTGGTAGCCGACGAGCGCGTGGCCGAGGCGTTCACCGCCCCTGGGGACGAGCTCGAGCGCTTCATGTATGGGTGGAGCGTTTTACATTGCCTGCCCGTCGGCAGAGTTGATCCGCCAGCGCTCGGAACCGGCACGGTCATGCGTCCCGAGACGCTGCGTCGCTACGCCGCAGACGCGGGGTTCTCCGGCGTCGAGATCTTGCCCATCAAGCACGATTTCTGGCGCTTCTACCGCTTGCTACAGTAGCCATCTGATGGCACATCGGCGTCCGAGAACCGTTTTTTGGAAGCTGGCGATCGTCGTCGTGGCCACGGTAGTTGGCCTCGTGTCCGCGGGTTGCGGATCGAGCAACTCCGGGTCGGGCACTAGCTCGTCGCCCAACGCCAGCTCGCCTGGCGGTTATTGATCACGCGAGGAGCGAGTTCCGCCGCGGCGTCGTTATCCGCGCCTTGTGGGAGGTTGGGGGAAGGATCTAGTTCCCAGCTCAAGGACGAATACGGGCGCTACTAGCGGTGGACTACTTGCACCCGACCACGGTGCAAACGGTTTGTACCGGGATGGCTAGAGATAGGGCTTCGACACCCGTCCCGAGGAGCTTGGCTGCCGAAACCGCTACGACCGAGCCATGGCTGTCCAGAAGCGGACCCCCGCTGTTGCCGGGGCTTATCGCGGCGGAGAACTGAATGTAGTCGGCACCGTCCAGGCTGCGAAATCCAGAAACTACCCCAAGCGAGACACTGCCGCCCAGGCCGAGGGGCGAGCCGACGGCCATCACGGTGTCGCCGAGCTGTGGCCTCCCAATCGCGACCTGAAGGGCTGGAAACCGTTCGGCAATATGGATGATGGCAAGGTCATCGCCTGGCCGCACCTGCGTGATGCTGCCGTCGATCGTCAGGTCACCCTGCCGCAAGTGGACAGCGGCGTCGCCGGCGTTGAAGGCTTCGGCGACGACGTGGAAGTTGGTCACAACATCCGATCCCCCCACACCTGACCGAGCCACCCATCCCGAGCCCAGCCCGTGGTCAGTCGCTACCGTGAAGATCGACGGCTGAACAGCGCGCGCGATCGCGCCCCAATCGGCTTGTGTGCGCATCTGCGCCTCCAGGGATCGGACCCGGGCTTGTAGCTCGAAGATCGAGCGACGGTCGGCGGATGATCTGCCAGCTTCGACGTGTTGTTCTTGGACGGCTAAGCCAAGGCTCGTCAGGGGCGCACAAAGGAGCAGCAGGCCCCCCAGGCTCACAAGGAAAAGCCTCCTCAAGCGGCATGGCGCCGAGCCGTGAGCATCCGGGTGGAGCACGCGTGTCACCCGGATGCTTGCTCTGTGCGCCTGATTCCGAATCGAGTCCTGCACGTGCGACTAGCTCGAAGCGGTCCCGAGATCGGCCTCGGCCTTGCCGATCGTGAGGAAGGCCGCGTCCAGCTTATGAGCGCCGTCTTTAACTTTGTTGACGTCGTCGTTGTCCGCCCCGGTGATGAATTCCTGGAGCGCTGCGATTGCTGCGCTGAGCCCGTCGCGCAGCTCGCCATCGGCGTTTGACAGCGCTGGCGGCACGTTTGCAGCGGCACGCTGGGTTTGGAACGCCTGTAGGTCGGTCAGAGTTTGCTGGGCTGCAGTTCGGCAGGGTCCGAACGAGGCGCAGGCTGCCATGGTTTGGTAATTGGTCAAAGCCCGTCCGTTGTTGACGGCGACGAACGTGATGTAGTCAGACGTCATCTTCTGCCTCGCGGCATCTGCATGCGCGGCGGTGAGCTGGTCGCGGGTGGTCGTCAGCGTCGCCTGAGTCACAGCGAGTTGATGCTGGGCGGTGTCACGCTGACCAATCGTCGACCACAGGAATCCGGTGAGCGTGCCGGAGACGATCAGGGCGGCCACTCCGATGGCGACGGGCGGAACCCAGCCGCGGCGACGTTGCGCGCGAAGCGGTTTCTCGGAAACCGCGTGATCAGCGGCGCCCTCTGGCGCCACGGCTGGCGTCACCACCTGAACAGCCTCGGGCGGCGAGGCGCCGGCGCCATTCGGTTCGGGTCGTAGTCCCGCGACTTCTTCAATTTCCGTGTCGATCGCCATTGCTCTACCTCCTTGAAAAAGACCTGCCAGCAACGGGTCCACACTACGGACCCTTTCTCTCGGCGTCGTCAGTAGAACTACTGACGGTTAAGCGCCCCAGCGGGAAAGTTACTGAGGGTTTAGGATTGCTGGGGGAGGGAGGGCATGCCCCAGGCACAAATCTGGGAGCGCGACGGGACACTTGGGGCGATCGAGCGACTGCTGTCCGAGGCCCGCGAGGGACGAGGACGGAGCCTCTTTATCGTCGGAGAAGCGGGCCTTGGAAAGACCACGATGATCGACCGAGCCCAGACGGTCGCTCGAGGTCAGTTCCAGGTCAGCATCGGACGCGGCGACGCGGCCGAATCGAGCCTCCCGTTCGGCATCATCGACCAGGCACTCCGGGGACTCGGGTTTCGCAATCCTGATGACACCACCAGCGCCCGACGATCTGCGCTTCAAGCTCGTGCGGCGCGGCTGTACGCCGCCCTCCAGTTCCTCGAGGGACTTCCCTCACCAACGCTGATGCTCCTTGATGACCTCCACTGGGCGGACGATGACTCGCTGGCACTGCTCTCTTATCTCTGCCACAGGATCGGCAATCTGCCAATCGCTCTCATTGGAACCCTTCGACCGTGGCCTGAGACGGCTCTCGATACGGTCCGGCCGCTTGCCAACGACGGTGACGCGATCATGGAACGCTTGTTGCCGCTGAGCGACGCCGGCGCAGTGGAAATGTTGGCAGATCGGGCTCGCGGCAGGATCTCGCGATCCTCGGCCCGGCGCGCCGCCAGACTGGCGGGGGGAAACCCGCTTCTACTCGAGCAGGTGGTCATGAGTGTCCGGCGCGGTGAGAACCTCGCTGGATCCGATGGCCACGTTGCGACCATAAAAAGCGGGCTCCTGCGCGCGCGGTTCACGGGGGTGTCGGCCGGGGAAAAGCGCTACGCGCAGGCGGCGGGCGTTCTGGGAAGCCGGTTCCGCCCCACGATCGCGACGGCGATGGCGGAGCTCCTGCCCGGCGAGGGCGATCTGGCGCTCGAAGGGCTCTATCGCGGAGGGCTGTTCAAAGCCGATGCGCCCGGCTGGGCCCAGTTCGCGCATCCCATGCTCCGGCAAGTCGTGTACGACGAGATCCCGCCACCGATGCGAGGGCGATGGCATGCCCGTGCCTTCCGCCTGCTTCTAGCGGCGGGAGCCGAGCCGTCGGAGGCGGCCGAACACGCGGCCCGTGCGGGTCTAATCGGTGACCCTGACGGCGTGGCGGTCCTGGCGCAGGCAGGTCGAAGCGCCATGCGCGAGGGT
This sequence comes from Candidatus Dormiibacterota bacterium, assembly GCA_035544955.1. NCBI lineage: Bacteria > Bacillati > Candidatus Dormiibacterota > Candidatus Dormiibacterota bacterium. The sequence goes on along the minus strand of DASZZN010000051.1, from coordinate 75,596 downwards.
GCGATCGCCCGCGCCAGACAACGGTTGTCGGCGGCCGTCGAGGTGGCGGGTACCCGAGCCGCTGCCGACCTGTTGATGGATCTCGGCGAGGTCCAACTCGACAGCGGCGACGGGCGAGGCGCCATCGTGACGTTTCGGCGTGTCCTCGCTGTTCCCGACCTGACTGACCAACTACGCAGCGCCGCCCAGCGCATGCTCGGACGCGCCCTGTTCATCCGGGGCGCCGTCCAGGAAGCTGGCGAAGCCTTCCGAACGGCGGTCGCCGGCGCGCTGCCGTCAGACAAATCGGAAGCCGTTCGGGCACTGCTCGACGAGGCGTTTATCTCATGGCCCAGCGGAGGTCCCGCTATGGCCACGCCCTTGCTGGAACAGGCTCGCGAGCTTGCGATCGGTAGCTCGCCGAGGCTCCGATTTCGTGCCGACACCGCCTGGGCCTTCAGCACATTTGTCGGCGGTGACCCAACCGGGATCGCAGTCATCGACAGCGCTGTTGCCGAAGCATTGGCCAATCCTGAGGCCGACACGACCGACTTCGCCTGGAGTTGGGGAACGCTGGGAACCTACGGAAACCTGGCGAAGTGGACGGAACGGTTCGGCGAGGCGACCCGCGCGTACGAGATCGGGATGGGCGCCGCCGAGCGCATCGGCCTCCCGGTGGCAATCGCGACCGTGGCCGTCATGCATGGCGACACGTGCCTTCGAATGGGCAAGCTCCGGGAGGCGCTTCTACTCGCCGACCGGGCAACGCTGCTCTCGGACCTCGCGCCGGAGCGGGCCTTCTGGGCGGCCATCATCCACGCCTACACACTGAACGAGATGGGCCAGATGGAGGAGTGTGCGGAATGGTGTCGACGGGCGGCTTCGCTTGCCGACCCGAACGAGTACTCGGCGGGTCGCGTGTGGCTCCTGCACATGGTGGCGGTGCTGGCCATGCACGCCAGGCGGACGGCGGACGCCTGCGCCCTGTTCGACCGCCTGCGAGCCCTGGCCACTCAGTTACAAATCCTGGAGCCATGCGTCGTTCCCTGGTCCGGCGACGCTATCACCGCATACCTCTATGGCGGGCGGATCGAAGATGCCCAGACCATTCTGGCGTCACTCGACTCGATGGCCGAACGCCTGCCGTGCCGATTCCCGCGAATCGTTGCGCTTGGGGCCCGGGCCGCGTTGGCGCAAATCGATGGTGACCTTGAGGCTACGAAACACCTGCTCGACGAGTCAATCGTGCTCGCGACGGGAAGTGGGATGCTGCTACTCGAGGCTAGAATTCGGCACCGGCTCGGTGCTCTATTGCGAAAGTCAGGGCAGGATCGGGCGGCCCGACCGCTATTGAAACGGGCCTACGAATTGGCTGAGGGATGCGGGGCTGAGGCGCTGGCGAAGAAGGCGGGCGACGAGCTGAAGCTGGCTCATGGCCGCTTGAAGCATCGAGTGGTCGATCCCGATGCGCTGACGCCCGCGGAGCTTCGGGTCTGTAACCTCGCCGAGCGAGGAGTCAAACCGCAACGGATTGCCGAGCAGCTCGTGGTCAGCCTCAACACGATCGAGACTCACCTTCAGCACATTTATCGCAAGCTCGGGATCAACTCACAGCGAGAGCTGATCGCGCTGGCGCGCCAGCGAGACGCGTCGCCACCTCAGAACGGAAGCGCCACGGCCGTTACGTCTTCGGCGGCCCCTCCGTTACCGAGACATGCACAGGCGAGACGGTAGATCCCATCGAAGAGGGTGGTGGTGGTGGTGGTGCGAGCTCGCGAGCTGGCAAGGACGGAGATGGCGGCGGCAAGGGAGCTGATCCGAGACCGGGGATCAATTCCGGCTACGCGGCGGTTCGAATGGATGATGGTCGGCCTCTGTACCTGGTTGATGGGGGGCGCCTACCTTGACTCCTGGGCTCATCGGCACCTGGCGAGGCTCGAGACCTTCTTTACGCCCTGGCACGCTGTGCTGTATTCAGGGATGTTCGCCATCCTGATCTTCCTCGCCCTGAGCGCGCTCCGAAACCAGGCCCGCGAACATCGCCCTGGTCAGGTGCTGCCGGCGGGCTACGGCCTCTCGCTGCTGGGCTGCGTCCTGTTTGGCATCGGCGGCGTGATTGACATGTTCTGGCATCTCAAGTTCGGCATCGAGGTCAGTCTCGCGGCCCTCATCAGCCCACCACACCTTCTCCTGATGCTGGCGCTTGGGCTGATCGTCACCGGACCATTGCGCGCGGCCTGGCGGCGGCCGGGGACCCAAGCTCCCTTGACGGCGGTGATCTCGGCCAGCCTCCTGCTGTCGATGTTCACTTTTTTCGACCAGTTCGACCAACCGCTGGTCAACACCTGGGCGGTCGCCCAGGCTGCGATCCCCACCACGACTCGTTACCTACAGGAACTTGGCGTCCTGGGGATCATGGTGCAGACGGCCCTGCTGACCGGCGTCGTGCTCTACTTGCTTAGTCGATTCACGCTGCCGTTTGGCAGCATCACGCTCCTTGTCGGGTTGAACGGCGCCCTGTTGGGATCGCTGGAGCAGCACTTCGACCTCATCCCGGTCGCGATCATAGGCGGACTGCTGGCTGACCTGGTGATGATGTGGCTCAGGCCGGGACCTCAGCGGGTTACCGCTCTTCGGATTGCTTCATTCCTTGGCCCAGTCGGCGTGAGCTCGCTCTACCTTCTTTTCCTGGAGCTCACGCGCGGAGTGAGCTGGCCGATCACGCTCTGGCTCGGATCGATCGCCGTGTCAGGAGCAATTGGCGTCCTGCTCAGTTACCTTGCGGTCCATCCCGCTATGCCTCGGCTCGCGGACGCCGAGACGTTACCGATGGCGTAATGGGCTACTCGAGCTCTTCGACCGGGTCGCCGGTGTAGCTGTCGATCTTGCGATTGACTGCGCCCGGAGCCTCGTCGACCACGTGCATGGCCGCGTCCTCGGCGCTGGGATAACCGCCTTCGTCACCCAATTCGGACCGCAGTTCACCGCCATCGTCTTCCGACTCGTCGTCGATGAGCCGAACCTCTTGCGCGTCCGGACGAATGCGATCGGGAACTTCTTCCCGTAGCCGCTCATCCAACGTGTCCTGGTGAAAATAGTCGTCCGGCGCCTGCTTGTAATCGCGCGGCGGAACCTCGCCTTCCTGGGCGTCGCCGGTGATCTCCTTCTGGTGCAGCGCGCCTATCAAGTCGGGTTGACCCTCGGAATCGAGGTCTTCGTCTTCGGATAGGTCCGCGGTACGTGCACGGCCCCGTGGACCGGGTGCCGCGTCGAGATCGGGGATGCCCTGCGTATCGAGGTCGTCGTTGGGGTCTTGATCCTGCTGTGCCATAAGACAGTTATACCCCTGGCGTGAGGCAGCCATGAAATCTTAGATTGACTCCAACGGGCGAGGCTCGGGTCCGACGCTTCCCGCCGGTGCCCGGTCCCTACGGATGGGGAGGGGCCGCGTTCGTCGTCGCATCGCTCGCCAGCCAGGTAGCTGCGTCGCTCTTCCTGTTGTTGATTGTCGTGAACCGCGATGGGCATCTCGTCATCCCGCTGATCATCTGCTTCGTCCTGGCTTTTCCTTTGCTCGGCGCCGCTCTCGTGCTCTGGCGGATCGGCATGAAACGGGCGGGTACGCTCCACCCGAGCTCGATGGCCAAGGAGCGACAGCGCCCCGCATCCTCGGACTACCGCCGAAACACGAAGCGATCATTTTTATCGCACTCAGTCTGATCAGCGCAGCGATTCTTGTGGTGACAGGTCTGTTCTGGATTCCGAACTAGCCGAGCGACTGGGCCTTTTCTTGCCCGTCCGGGCAGGCTAGAATGCAGCCATTCGTCATAGCAGACGTCGCAGCCACCCAGCCAGTGTGAGAACCCGGCGAAAGCGCATCGCGCGCCCGAAGCGCTCCGCCTCGCGGCAGCGTTTTCGTATTAAGGCACCTCGCCTGCCGAAGCTCAAGGTTCCTGAATCCCAGCAGCGCGAGCTAGCCGGGATTGGTTTCCTGCTCCTCGCCGGCCTGCTGGTGCTGGCGGTCGCGCTGCAGGCCAGCGGCTCGGCAATGCATCTGCTCCGCGGAGGGCTGGTGGGCCTTTTCGGGTGGGGGGTGGTCTTCGTGATCCTGGCGGCCCTGGTCGCGGCGGCTGAGCTGCTCATGCCCTGGATCGAGACGATGACCTGGGGCCGCGGCCTCGGCATCGCCCTGCTCCTTGTCGCGTCTCTCGGTCTCCTTCACTTATCAGCCGGCGGTTCCGGGGGATCGGTTGGCCGTGCCGAGGGAGAGGCGCTGCGGAGTCTCGCCGGAACCGCGGGTAGCATCCTGATCCTGGCCGCGGTCTTCCTCGGTGGGCTGGTCCTCGCCTTCGACATCTCGTTCCGCGAAACGATCGGGGCCCTGCGCGAGCACTACCTCGCGAACCGGCCCGAGCCCAAGCCGGTGCTGAAAGGGAAGAAGCTGGCCGAGGTCTGGAATGCACGCAACCAGGTGGTTCGCACAGAGACCGCTGAACCCGTGCTCGTCCCGATCAATGGTGTGGCCTCGCCCACCAGGCCCCCTGCCGCGCCCGCCCCATCTCCATCTCCCGACCTTGAATCCGCCGTGGCGGCCCTGCAAGAGCCAATCGAAGAAGAGCCAGCGCCCACTACTCGCCGAAAGACGGCCGCTGCCGCCGAGCCCGTGTTGACGGTCGTTCCTGGCGGGGACGAGGCGGCGTCGACCCTGGTGGAAGATGAGATCCAGCGAGTCTGGATGAAGCCCGATCTGACCTTGCTGGATACCGTCACCGTCCGCAAGGAACGGCTGCACGACGAGATCAAGGCGAATATCAAGCTGATCGAGTCGACCCTCGCGAGCTTCGACGTCGAGGCGACGGTCATCGGGGTCAACTCCGGTCCCTCCGTTACGCAGTACGAGCTGCAGCCGGGCCACGGCGTCCCCGTCCGGAAGATCACCGCGCTGCAGAACGACCTGGCGCTCGCGCTCTCCGCCGCGATCCGCATCCAGGCGCCGATCCCGGGTAAGCCGGCGCTGGGTATCGAGGTTCCCAACAAGGCCACCAGCCTGGTCACGCTCCGGGAGATCATCCAGACCCCGACCTTCCAGAACGACCAGACATTGTTGTCGCTCGCGATCGGAACGGATGTCTCCGGCAACACCGTGGTCGGCGACCTGACCCGCATGCCCCACCTCCTGATCGCCGGTGCGACCGGCTCGGGCAAGAGCGTCTGCATCAACGCATTGATCGCCGGCATGTTGTTCCAGGCGACACCCGAGGAGCTGAAGTACATCCTGATCGACCCAAAACGCGTCGAGTTCTCCATGTTCCAGGACATGCCCCACCTGCTCGTGCCAGTCGTCACGGAATCGGATCACGCGACCTCAGCCTTGCGCTGGGCGGTCGCCGAGATGGAGACGCGCTACAAGCTGTTCGCCAGCCACACCGTCCGCAACATCGCCGACTTCAACGGCCGGGCGCCGGAAATGGGCCTCAATCCATTGCCCTACATCGTGATCGTCATCGATGAACTGGCCGACCTGATGATGGTGGCCGCGGGCGAGATCGAGGAGTTGATCTGCCGCATCGCCCAGCTGGCGCGTGCCGTCGGTATCCACCTGCTGGTCGCGACGCAGCGACCCTCCGCCGACATCATCACCGGCTTGATCAAGGCCAACATCCCCTCGCGGATCGCCTTCGCGGTGAGCTCCAGTATCGACTCGCGCGTCATTCTTGACGAGACCGGCGCCGAGAAGCTGCTCGGCCGTGGCGACATGCTCTACCTGCCGGTCGAGGCGGGCCGGGCCACCCGCTTACAGGGCGTCTTCGTCTCGGACCGGGAGATGAAGGCGATCATCGACTTCTGGAAGGCCCAGGGAAAACCGCAGTACCAGGAGGAGATCTTCAACGTCGAGGCGACCGTCTCCTGGGTGAAGGAAGGCATGAAGCGTGATCCGCTCTTCGCCAAGGGGGCGCACGTAGTCGCCACCGAAGGCCGCGCCTCGGTATCCCTGCTTCAGCGCAAGCTGAATGTCGGATACACGCGGGCAGCCCGCATCGTCGACCAGCTGGCCGACCAGCGGGTGATCGGTCCCTATGAGGGAAGCAAGTCACGCGAGGTGCTGATGAACCTGCTCGAAGTAGATGAGCTGGTCAAGGACCTCGACGATGCCAACTCGTGACGACGGCCCCCACCCTGCCCTCCCCCGCAAGCGAGGGAGGAAAAAGTTTGCGACAGACAGCTGTCAAATGGCCGGGTTAGCATAGGCCCCAAGTAATGGCTCAGGACTTTTCGTTCGACGTGGTCTCGCAGTTCGACCGGCAGGAGCTGGTCAACGCGGTAAACCAGGCGCAGCGTGAGATCGTGACCCGCTACGACTTCAAGGACACCGGCGCGTCGATCGACCTGGGCGAGAACGAGATCACGCTGAATGGCCCCAGCGAATTCAAGCTGAAGGCTATGATCGATGTGCTGCAGAGCAAGCTGGTCAAGCGTCAGCTCTCACTGAAGATCCTCAAGGCCGGCCCGATCGAGACGGCCGCCAAAGGTAACGTGCGTCAGACGCTCGAGCTGCAGCAGGGCATCGACGATGAGCTGGCGCGCAGCCTGGTCAAGCAGATCAAGCAGGTCTCACCCAAGGTGCAGCCGCGCATCCAGGGCGACACCATCCGGGTGTCGAGCCGCGAGAAGGACCTGCTGCAACAGGTGATCGCGGCCCTCAAAGCGAGCGAGACGCAGGTCCCGCTGCAATTCATCAATTACCGGTGACCCGTGCCGCCCGATCCCGAGGTCTTCGCGCTGGCACAACAAGTAGGGGAGAGGCTTCGCCAGCTCCGCAAGTCGATTGCGGTGGCGGAGTCCTGCACTGGCGGCCTGCTGGGCGCGGCCTTGACGGACGTGCCGGGCAGCTCCGCGTACTTCCGGGGTGGGGTGATCAGCTACGCCGACCAGGTGAAGCGGGAACAACTAGGCGTGTCCGACGCGATGTTGCGCCGGTACGGCGCCGTCAGCGAGGAGACGGCCGCGGCCATGGCGAGCGGCGTTCGGCAGCGGCTGCAGGCCGACATCGGCGTCTCGATCACCGGGGTGGCGGGGCCAGATGCGGAGGGTGCCAAGCCGGTCGGTCTGACCTTTATCGGGATCGCCGCCGCGGTCGCCACGACGAAGCGTTTTCAATGGGCCGGCGACCGCTGGGACAACCGGCGTCGCTCGGTGATCGCCGCCTTGGAGCTGCTGGTCCGGGCTCCGGAGCTTTAGCGTTGACAGTTACACAAATCCGTATTACAGTGGAGCGGACGGGCCAGGCCGACCACGAAGCAAGGGGAATCTAGATGTCAGAAAAAGACCGGGCATTAACAGCGGCGCTCAGCCAGATCGAGCGCAGCTATGGGAAGGGCGCGATCATGAAGTTGGGGGAGGCGGCGGCCCAGCGCAACATCGACGTGATCCCGACCGGATCGCTCACCCTCGACATGGCGCTCGGCGTCGGCGGGATCCCGCGCGGGAGAGTGGTGGAGATCTATGGCCCGGAGTCGTCGGGCAAGACGACGCTGGCGCTGCACGTCATCGCACAATCCCAGAAGCTCGGAGGCGTCGCCGCCTTCATCGACGCCGAACACGCCCTCGACCCGGTTTACGCCGGGCACATCGGCGTCAAGACCGAGGACCTGCTGATCTCTCAACCAGACACCGGCGAGCAGGCGCTCGAGATCGTCGACGTCCTGGTGCGCTCCGGCGCGGTGGACGTGATCGTCGTCGACTCGGTGGCGGCACTCGTGCCGAAGGCGGAGATCGACGGCGAGATGGGGGACAGCCACGTGGCCCTGCAGGCGCGCTTGATGTCGCAGGCCCTTCGCAAGCTGACCGGCGCCATCTCCAAGTCCAGCACCTCGGTGATCTTCATCAACCAGTTGCGGGAGAAGGTCGGCATCATGTTCGGCAATCCCGAGGTGACCACCGGCGGCCGGGCGCTGAAGTTCTACGCGTCGGTCCGGCTCGACATCCGCAAGGTCGACTCGATCAAGAACGGGCTGGACGTCACCGGCAACCGGGTGAAGGTCAAGGTGGTCAAAAACAAGGTCGCCCCGCCCTTCAGGTCGGCCGAATTCGACATCCTCTATAACGAGGGGATCTCGTACTGGGGGAGCGTGCTCGACGCGGCGGTCGACGCCACTCTCGTGGAAAAGGCCGGCTCCTGGTTCTCCTGCAACGGCCAGCGCCTCGGCCAGGGGCGTGAGCAGACGGTTGGCTTCCTCAAGGCCAATCCGAAGTTGGGCGAAGAGCTGATCGCGCAGTTGAAGGGGAAGGCCGCGGAGAAGATCCTCCAGCCGGCATGAGATCCGGCGGCCGGCGCGCGACGCCGACCGCGCGCGAGCCGGAGAGCACCCAGGTCGCCTACACCGAGGCGGTCAAACGCCTGGCCCGCCAGCCACAATCACGAGCGGCGCTGCGCCAGCGCCTGCTCCGGTTGGGCTATGTCGAGGCGGCCGTGGACGCCGCGCTCGACCGGGCCGAGGGGGACGGCTACCTCAACGACCGCGAGTACGCCGCCTCGCTGGTGCGACGCCGGACCAAGGGTCGCGGCCATGCCCTGATCGCCCAGGAGCTCCGCGCCAAGGGAATCGACGAATCGGCGGCCGGACCGGCCCTGGCGACCGTCGACGCTGAGGCCGAGGCCGGGCAGGCGCTCACCCTCGGGCGGAGCGTGCTGGCCACCCGACGACTGGCGGACGCCCAGGCGCTGGCGGCTTATATTGGCCCCCGCCTCAGCCGGCGCGGCTTCAGCAGCGGCCTGGTGTATCGGGTCTGCCGCCTCCTGAGCGATGAGTGGGAGGCCTCCGGCCGGTTTGACAGTCCCCAGAAACGCGACTAAAATGGTCAAGATTCTGTCGCTCTGTAACGACTAGTCCCGCCGCGTTCACGCGCGGTGCGAAGAACCTTCACAAGTCCATAAGCGAGGTGTAACTATGCCCACTCCATTACTCCTGGTCATTGGGGTCGTGGTGGGTGCGCTTGTGGGAGCCCTCGTCGCCTACCTCTGGGTTGGCAATCAGAACCGGCAGCGCGATCTCGTCTCCAACGCGGAACGGGAAAAGCTGCTGTCGGATGCCGAGACCCAGATGAAGGAGATGGTCCTCGAGGCCAAAGAGGAAGCCCACCGCATCCGCCTGAGCCTGGAACAGGAGGTACGCGACGCACGTGCTGAGCTCCAGCGTTCGGAGCGCCGGGTTCAGCAAAAAGAGGAATCGATCGATCGGAAGCTCGAAGATCTCGACCGGAAGGAACAGGGAATCACCGCGAAAGAGTTGGAGATCGGGAGGACCAGGGAACGCGTCAATGACGCTCTCGCCGAGCAAGTCAAAGAGCTCGAGCGGATTTCGGGAATGACGCGGGCCGAAGCGAGGACGACGATCCTCACCAACCTTGAAAAGGAACTCAACCAGGAGATCGCGCAGAAGATTCGCGAAGGCGAGGAGATCGTCAAAGAGGAGAGCGAAAAGCGCGCGCGCAACATCCTGGTAACCGCCATGCAGCGGGTTGCCGCCGAGCAGACCGCGGAGACGTCGGTATCGGTGGTGGCCATTCCGAGCGACGAGATGAAGGGCCGCATCATCGGTCGGGAGGGCCGCAACATTCGAGCCCTCGAACACGCGACCGGCGTCGACCTGATCATCGACGACACGCCGGAGGCGGTCATCCTGAGTGGCTTCGACCCGGTCCGCCGCGAGGTGGCGCGGGTGGCCCTCAACCATCTGCTCGTCGACGGCCGGATCCATCCGGCCCGAATCGAAGAGATGGTCACCAAGGCTCGCAACGATGTCCAGAACCGGATTCGGGAAGAAGGCGAGCAGGCGATGTTCGAGACCGGTGTGACGGGCCTGCATCCGGAGCTGGTCAAACTGCTGGGCACGCTTGCGTTTCGGACCAGCTATGGCCAGAACGTCCTGACCCACAGCAAGGAGGTCTCCTTCCTCTGCGCGATGGCGGCGGCTGAGATCGGCGCCGACGTGGCGCTCGCCCGCGAAGCCGGCCTGCTGCACGACATCGGCAAGGCGATCGACCATGAGGTCGAGGGGTCGCACGCCATCATCGGCGGAGAGCTCCTCAAGCGGCTCGGCCGGCCGGAAACGCTGGTCAACGCCGTCGCCGCCCACCATATGGACGTCGAGCCAACCAGCCTGGAGGCCATCCTGACGGTCGCTTGCGACGCCGTCTCGGCAGCCCGTCCCGGCGCTCGCCGGGAGACGCTGACCACCTACATCAAGCGGCTCGAGAAGCTGGAAAGCATCGCCAACTCGTTCGAAGGCGTCGAGAAATCGTTCGCGATCCAGGCCGGGCGCGAGATCCGCATCATCGTCAAGCCCGACACCATCGACGACAGTCGGGCCCAGATCCTCGCCCGCGATATCGCGAAGCGCATCGAAGGCGAGCTCAGCTATCCGGGCCAGATCAAAGTAACCGTCATCCGCGAAACCCGCATCATCGAATTCGCCAAGTAAGCAAGAGAGGCGACCCGCAGGGGTTGCCTCTCTTTATTTGTTGCCCCTTACTCGCTGGCGCGAGCCGGCGGGTCGCTCAGGGTGCGAAGTTGGACGGCCAGGTGGGCCAGGCCGAGATCGAGGCCAGCGTTCCAGGCAATCATGTCGTGGCCGCCCGGCACGACATCAAATTCGTGCGCGATGCCGAGGCGATCGAGTTCGGCGCTGAACTCGGCCATCCGGTTCTGGAAATAGGGATCGTTCCGACCACCGCTCAGGACGTAATAGATGTCGCCAGCGCCCGACTGCGAGTTGACGAGCGACGCCGGGCTGTTGCGCTCGATAAAGCCAGGGTCTTCACCGAAGACCCCGGGATCGGCCTCGGGATCGTTGGCGGCGATGAATCCGCTGAAGCTCATGGCGGTACTGAAGAGCTCTTGATGATGCAGCGCGAGGTTGAGGGCGCCGAACCCGCCAGACGACGCCCCGCCGACGAACCGCGTGGAGCGGTCGGGCATCGTCCGGTAATTCTGGTCGATGAAACTGACCAGGTCGATGACCTGGTCCTCGACTAGCTCGGTGCCGTCCCACCGGTTGGCCCAGTCCGTATCGCCGGAGCGACTAGAGCCGTCGGGCATCACCACGATCATTTCCGGCGCGCCGGCGGCGATTGCCTGGTCCATCGTCGCCCGCAAGCTAAAGGCCGCCCAATCGCTGGCGCGACCGCCGTCGCCGTGCAGCAGATACAGAACCGGATAGGTTCGGTCGGGCGCCTGCGCATACGACGGGGGGAGATAGATCTCGAAGGGGCGCTGCGTGAGCATCGCCTGGCTGTAGAAGGTCCCCGAAACGATCCGGCTCACCGCGGGCTGGACTGCAGGCGCCGCGACCGGTGCGGCGGGCGGAGTCGACGCGACCGCCGCGCTGCCGTGCGGCGCTGCGGCCGCGACCCGGGCGACGGTGCGCGCGGGGGTACGGGCATGACCGAACACCGGTCCGCGCGCGAAGACCAGGCCGATGGCGAGTAGCCCTGCGAACGCTGCCGGCAGAGCACGCCTCATGGAAGACGCCATTGGAGCTCCCACAGCCACACCAACTCCCATCCTGCGTGGTTTCTGCTGATGAAAATCTGAGAAAACGGTGAAGATTCGGTGAGAGGGGGTCCGCAAGCCCGTCGGATCGCACGCCGTTTCATGCTGGTGAGGCCGCAGGGCCGGGACTGGGCGCCACTTATCGTGCTGGCCGTCGCCGTAAGCGTTGCGTTGATCGGCGCCGGGTTCCTGGGGGGCTATGCCGTCGGATACACGCAGCACAGACCGGTGGCCGACCGGGCGAACGCTAATGCCAGTGCGACGCCCGCGCAACCGGAGCCGAAGCCAACGCCTGCTACGGATGGCTCGCCACAGTGCTCGTTTGCTGACTTTCCGGTCTATCCGGGGTCGGACAATTACCGCATCTCGCCGCCGGTGCAGAATGCCTGGTTCGTGAACCAACTCCCGTCCCAGGTGGCGAGCTACTATGCGCGCGGCGCTTACCAGCGGGTTTGGACCTTTGTCGCAGGTCCCAACGCGACGGTCGCTCCGGACAATCCGGCCCCGGTGTACACGTTCCGTTTCACCCGGGCTCCCGCCTGCCGCGGGGAGTTGACGGTATCCCCCTATTCACGTGATGGGGCTACCGTGTACCAGGCTCTTCCAGACGCTCCCTAAACGGACCGCCGGGTGAACGACCGAGGATTTCGCGGATCCCACTTCGGAACGCGGTCGCGCCCGATTGCGCGGGATGGCGGACGTAGAGCGCTGCTGGGAGCGCCGCGGACGCGATGCGGCCAACGCCAATCAGGACACGAGGGCGCACGATGTCGACCAGACGCTCGACGAAGACCCGGCCCGCGGCGACCTCCTCGCGTGTCGGCCGGCGGTTGGACAGAGGCTTGCCCGGCAGATGCGGATGCGTCGGGACGGTATTCCACAGGATCACGCGTCGCTCAGAGCCGAACTCATCGAGGACGCCGTGGACGATCGTTCCGGAGGGCTCTTTCCACGGTCGTGGGCGGCGGCACGACCGCCGGTAAGGGTCGCCCCAGCGCGACAGATCGAACTCGCTGGTGAAAGCGATGCCGGACCAGCGCATCCCCTGGTAGCCGGCCGCTTCCCCGACGGCGATGACGTCGGCTTCGTGCCGCTCGTCGAGGTAACGCCGCAGGTTGGCGAGCCGGATCGCTGGCGCCCCGGGCAGGTCCTGGTCGCTCGCTTCGCGGAACTGGTTGAAGGTGGCGCCAATCGTCACCGTCGGCAGGTCAGAGAGCAATGCCTCGATCGCGGTCGCCTTGTTACGATCGGCCAATGACTGTGACCGTACTGGCGATCGGCGACATCATCGGCCGGCCCGGACGCGAGGCGGTAGCCAAATTGGTGCCGCAGCTACGCCGAGAGTTTTCCATCGACCTGGTGGTGGCCAATGGCGAGAACGCGGCCGGCGGCTTCGGCCTGACGCCCAAGATCGCCGATGACCTGTTCAGCCTGGGGATCGATGTGCTCACCTCCGGCAATCACATCTGGGACCAGCGCGAGATGATGACCGGCTTCGATGACCATCGACCGATTCTCCGCCCGCACAACTATCCGTCCGGGGCGCCAGGACGGGGCTGGTTCTGTCACGACCTGGGGGAGAAGGGCCAGGTCTTGATCGGGAACGTGCAGGGCCAGCTCTTCATGCCGCCCATCGATTCGGCCTTCAAGGCGGCCGACGAGGTGCTGCACCAGGGGCCCGGGACCAAGCTCCGCTTGATGGACATCCATGCGGAGGCGACCTCGGAGAAGATCGCCATGGGCTGGTACCTCGACGGCCGCGCCAGCTTTGTTTTCGGGACCCACACGCATGTTCCCACCGCGGATACCAAGATCTTTCCGGGCGGCACCGCCTTCGTCAGCGACCTGGGCATGGTCGGCCCCCGGGATTCGGTGATCGGGATGGACAAGGAAGCCAGTCTCCAGCGCTTCCTGACGGGGGTCCCCTACCGCTTCAAAGTGGCCGAAGGACCGGTCCAGTTCAACTCGGTCCTGGTCCGGATCGATGCCCTTTCGGGCAAGGCGGAGGCGATCGAGCGGCTGGATCGAGAGGTGGAGGTTACCTAGCAGCTTGACGACCCCCTAAATGGGGGTTAAGGTGTCGAGGGGCAATCAAACGTTCGGTCATTGCTCGATAGAATAGATGGACACTCTGGAAACCACCACACCGCCATCGCCAGCGAACGGCTCGACAGGGGAGAAGACGCTTTCAGCCAGCCCGGCTGCCGGTGTACCCCGCACGGCGCGCGCCGCGATTGAGATCTTGAAGGTTTCCGCTACCTCGAAGCCGGTTGCCGTCGCCGGGGCGATCGCCGGCGTGGTCCGCAGCCAGAGCCGGGTCGAGGTGCAGGCCATCGGCGCCGGCGCCATCAATCAGGCGGTGAAGGCGATTGCGATCTCGCGTGGCTACGTGGCGGCCGGCGGCTTCGACCTGGTCTGCATCCCCTCGTTCATCGACATCTCTATCGACGGTGAGGAGCGGACCGGGATCCGTCTGCTGGTCGAGTCCCGCTAAACTCGGTCGATGCCTGAATCGGCCGCCCCGCCCCGCCTGCGGATTCCCGGCGCACCTCTAACCTTCGAGCCCCACGCCTTTTCGCGACCACGTCGCCATGGGCACAAACGCCCGCCGTCGGGGCAACGTTTCCATCTCTGGGTGAGCGGCTGTCAGATGAATGAGTCGGACGCGGATTATCTCTCCCAGGGCTTGACGGCCGCCGGCTTCAGCGCCGTCGCCGAGCTGGACCAGGCGGACATCGCGATCCTGGTCACCTGTTCCGTGCGCCAGAACGCCGAGCAAAAGGCCTACGGAAAATTCCGTGAGCTGAAGGCGTGGAAACGGGCTCGTCCCGGTCGCGCCATCGCGATCACCGGCTGCATGGCCAACAAGGAAAAGGACCGCCTCTACGAGCGGCTCCCCGACCTCGACTACCGGTTCGACATGCGCCAGTACGAGGCCTTCATCGAGGACATCCAGGGCGAGTACGAAACCGACCCGGCCCAAACCGGTGGGGCGGTGTTGCAGCATGGCCTGACCGCCTACGTGCCGGTGATCTTCGGCTGCAACGAGGTCTGCAGCTTCTGCATCGTGCCCTTCGTCCGAGGCACCGAGCGCAGCCGCCCGATGGCCGATGTCGTCGATGACGTGCGCCGCTTTGCCGACCAGGGCGTCCGGGAAGTCACACTGCTCGGCCAGACCGTCAACTCCTACCGCGATTCGGAGACCAAGGCCGGACTCGCACCGCTGCTGGCAGCGGTGGAGCGGGTGCCGGGCATCTGGCGGGTGCGCTTCTTGACCTCGCACCCTCGCCACGTGCACGACGACCTTCTCTTCGCCATGCGTGACCTGCCGCGGGTGTGTGAGCACCTGCATCTGCCGTTCCAATCCGGCGACGACGCGATCCTCAAGCAGATGCGCCGTCGCTACACGGTGGAGGAGTACCGGGGGATCATCGCCCACGCTCGCCATGTGATCCCGGGCCTCTCGGTATCGACCGATGTCATCGTCGGCTATCCGGGCGAAACGGAAGAGCAGTTCCAGCGGACGCTGGCCTTGCTCGAGGAGATCAAGTTCGACGTGGTCCACATCCAGGGCTTCTCACCGCGACCGCGCACGACAGCGGCCCGGCACGCGGACGATGTGGCACCACCCGAGAAGAAGCGCCGGATCAACGCTTTGCTCGAGGCGCAACGAAAGATTGCGGAGGAGGCCAACCGGCGCTGGCTAGGGAAGACGGTCGAGGTGCTGGTCGAACGGGTAGAGAACGGGGAAGCCACGGGTCGGAACCGGCAGAACCGGGTGGTCATCGGGGCGGCGCCCCTCGGCGCCGAGCCTGGTACCGTTCGCCGCGTCAGCATCGAGCACGCCACCGCCTGGCAGCTTCGAGGCCAGGTCCTCAACTAGGCCCAACCCCTGAAGCCGGTCCCCGTCCTCGAGCAGTATGAGGCGGTCAAGCGTGGGCACCCTGACGCCATCGTGCTCTTTCGCCTCGGCGATTTCTACGAAACCTTCGGCGAAGATGCCGAGCGGGCCGCGCCGATCTTAGGCATCACCCTGACGTCGCGCGAGCTCGGCAAGGGGCAGCGCTATGCCATGGCCGGCGTGCCCTACCACGCGTACGAGAGCTACGTGGGAAAGCTGCTTCGTGCCGGACTGAAGGTCGCCCTCTGCGACCAAGTCGAGTCGGCGGGCGAGGCGCGCGGGCTGGTGCGGCGCGAGGTCGTCCGGGTGTTGACGCCCGGCACGGTGGTCGAGGACGCCTACCTCGACGGCGGCGGCAGCAACTACGCAGTCGCGGTCTGCCTGCGGTCCCACTACCATGGCATTGCGGCCCTGGACTGCTCAACCGGCGAGCTCGCGTTGCTTCGGGTCGAGCCGAGCGACGACGTGCTTCGCGATGAGCTGGCCCGGCTGCGACCGGCTGAGTTGATCGCCTCGGAAGCCGACCGGTCGCGTCTGCTCCCGCTGCTCGGAGTCACGCCGGTCACCTGGGTCGATCCGCAGGACTTTGATGCTCGCGCGGCCGTCGACCGCCTACTGAACCTGCTCGGCGTCGAAACGCTAGCGGCCTTCGGTTGTGACGAATGGCCTGAAGCGCTGGCAGCCGCCCACGCCCTGCTGCGCCACACCGAGCGATCACACCTGCGATTGGAAGCCGGGCTGCTGCGGCTCCATGCCCAGCATCCACGCGCCTACATGCACCTCGACCCGCCGACCCGACGAAGCCTTGGTCTCAGCGGTGACCGCATCGCGGGGGGCGACGACCTCGTTGGCCTCATGGTCCGTGAAGCGATCACGACCATGGGTGCCCGCGAGCTCCGGCGCTGGCTCGACCAGCCGCTGCGGACGCGAGAGCCACTCGATGACCGGCTCGGCTGGGTGACCCAGCTCGTCGAGGATCCGCTGACCCGCGGCCAGCTGCAAAGTGAGCTGCGCGGTCTGCCGGATTTGGAACGGATCGTCGCCCGAACTGGGCAGGGCCTGGCGACACCGCGCGACTTGCGCGCCCTGCTCAAGGCGCTGCTGGCCTTGCCGGGCGTGCGGCGGATCGCGGCGCGCTGGCCCGATCTGACCGGCCCAACCCCCTCGCCATCAGAAGGCGAGCTCCGCGATCTCCTGGCGACGGCGCTGGTGGACGAGGTACCGGCAACCTTGAAAGACGGAGGGGTCTTCAAGCCCGGGTTCGATGCCGAGCTCGACGGTGTTCGGGATGGATCCAGGGCCGCCCGCGACTGGATCGCCGCCCTGGAACAGACCGAGCGCCAGCGGAGCGGCATCCGGTCGCTAAGGGTGGGCTTCAACCAGGTCTTCGGCTACTACATCGAAGTCAGCCACGCGAACCGGGAACCGATCCCGGGAGAGTACGTGCGCAAGCAAACGCTCGTCAACGGCGAGCGCTATGTCACACCCGAGCTCAAGGAGAAGGAGACGCTGGTCCTCAACGCGAAGAGCGCGACGGTCGCTCGGGAGCAGGTGCTCTTTAGCGAGCTCTGCCGGCGCATCACCGCCGCCGGCAAGGACCTTCTGGATACCGCCGCCTGGCTGGGGCAGCTCGATGCGGTCGCGGCGCTCGGCACCGTGGCGGCGCGTCACCGCTGGGTGCGACCGATCTTGCGCGATGAACCAGGGATCGAGATCGTCGGTGGCCGGCACCCGCTGGTCGAGGCGGCACTCGGGCCCGGGCGCTTCGTACCAAACGACCTTCGGCTCGACACGAGTGATCAGCAGGTTGTTCTGCTGAGCGGGCCGAACATGGCGGGAAAGTCGACCTACTTGCGTCAGGCCGGCATCATCGTGCTGCTGGCGCAGGTGGGCAGCTTCGTTCCGGCGACAAGTGCCGTCATCGGTCTCTGCGACCGGATCTTCACCCGGGTCGGTGCCCACGACGAACTGGCACGCGGGTTGTCCACGTTCATGGTCGAGATGGTGGAGACCGCGCACATCCTCGCCCACGCGACACCCCACAGCCTGCTGATCTTCGACGAGGTCGGCCGCGGCACGAGCACCTACGACGGCGTCAGCATCGCGCAGGCGATCCTCGAGTATCTGCACGACGCCCCGCAGCTGCACTCGCTGACGTTGTTTGCCACTCATTACCACGAGCTCACCGCTCTCGCGCAGCGCCTGCCGCGGCTCCGCAACTTCCGAATGGAGGTGCGCGAAGAGGGTGAGCGCGTTATTTTCCTGCACCAGGTCGTCGAGGGGGGTGCGGACCGCAGCTACGGCATCCAGGTCGCCGAGCTTGCCGGCATCCCACGGCAGGTGGTGGTGCGCGCGCGTCAGGTGCTCTCTGAGCTGGAGGGTCAACGTCCGCTCGAACGGCCGGATGCGAGTGCGCAGCTCAATCTGCCGCTGGATCACCCCGTGGTCGCCGAGCTCAAGCAGCTCGACCTCGAGCGGCTCTCACCGCGGGAGGCGCTGGAAAAGCTCTACGCGTGGCAGGGAGAGCATGTCTCGCACTGAGGCCGGCCTCGAGCCGGGGCGCATCACGATCCTGCCAACGGCTGTCGCCGACGGGATCGCAGCTGGGGAAGTGGTCGATCGACCCGCGGCGGTCGTCAAGGAGCTGGTGGAGAACGGGATCGATGCCGGCGCGGCCCGGATCCAGGTGAGCATCGAGGGTTCCGGGCAGCACGTGATCGAGGTCGTCGACGATGGGATGGGCATGACCCCGGTCGACCTGCCGCTCGCTTTTCGGCGGCATGCCACGAGCAAGCTCCGTTCGCTCGAGGACCTGCGAACCATCGAGACTCTTGGATTCCGTGGCGAGGCTCTGGCAAGCATTGCCGCGGTCGCGCGGGTGGAGGCGGTGAGCCGGCCGCGCGATGGGGGAGAGGGATACCGGGTGATGGTCGAAGGTGGTGCGCAGCTCGCCACGGGTCCGGTCGGGAGTCCGGCGGGGACGCGGATCAGCGTCAGCCGGCTGTTCTTCAACACGCCGGCGCGCCTCAAATTTCTCAAGCAACCCGCGACGGAGACTGCGGTCATCGTGCGCCTCGTCGGTGAGCTGGGCCTGGCGCACCCCTTCGTAGCCATCGCGCTCGCCGTCGACGGGCGGCGCGTGCTAGAAACCGCGGGAAATGGCGATCGGCGCGCCGCCTTTGCCGCCGTGTACGATGCGCCGACTGCCGCCGCGATGCTCGCCGTCGACGATGGAATGGTGCACGGCCTGATCAGTCCACCGGCCCTGCATCGCGCCAGCCGTGAGCACGTTGTGCTCCTCGTGAATGGGCGCCGAATCCACCACCGCAACCTGGCCTTCGCGGTCGAGCAGGCATACCGTGGGCTGCGCGAGCCCAATCGTTTCCCGCTGGCGGTGCTCGACGTGCGCGTCGATCCCGCCGAGGTGGACGTCAACGTCCATCCCACCAAGCGCGAAGTTCGCTTTCGGAATGAGGGCGCCATCTTCGCTGTCGTCGAGCGCGCCTGCTACCGCGCGCTGCGGCAGAGCCCCGTCTATGAGCTGCAATCCGCGACCGGCGGGCCACTGCTCGAGCTGCGTGAGACGGCCGTGCTCTCGAGCGCGCCCGTGACCCCTTACCCCGTTCGCCCAGAAGGGGAGAGGGAGATCGACAGCCCACGGCTGCCGCCAGTGGAGTACATTGGGCAGCTTCTCCGCGGCTACCTCGTCGCGGAAGCACCCGGGGCAGTGGTCCTCGTCGACCAGCATGCCGCCCACGAGCGAGTGCTCTTCGACCGCACCGTCCGTCGGCTCGAGCAGAAGCAGCCCTCGAGCCAGCTCCTGCTGATTCCGCATCTGCTCGACCTCACGCCCGGGCAGGTGGCTGCCTTCCTGGGGCACGAACCGTGGCTCCAAACCCTCGGGTTCGAGGGGGAGCGTTTCGGGCCGCACTCGATCCGGATCCTGGCCGCGCCGGCCGACATGCCGGAAGGCCGGGTCGAGCGCGTCCTGGATCTGTTACTCACCGACCTGCTGGGCGAGCGGACCCCCGACCGCCGGTTGCGCGAGACGGCAGCGCTGCTCGCCTGCCACAGTGCGGTTCGCTTCGGCGACACGATGACGCCCGAATCCGCGCGACAACTGCTGAGCTTGCTGGCGATGACCGACGATCCGATCAGTTGCCCGCACGGACGGCCGACGACGCTGATCCTGCCGGATGACCAGTTGAGGCGGCTGTTCAAACGGCCGTAGCCAGCCTGCGCGTCGTGGCGATCGTCGGGCCGACGGCCAGCGGCAAGACCGAGCTGGCGATCGGCGTGGCCGAACGGCTCAACGGTGAGCTGGTCTCGATGGACTCGCGCCAGGTGTTCCGTCACTGCGACATCGGTACCAACAAACCGACCCGGGCCGAGCTCCGCGGCCTCGCCTTGCACGGCGTCGGCGTCGTCGATCCCGATCAACCATTTACCGTCGCCGACTACCAGCGCGTGGCGGTCCAGGCCATCTCGGAGATCGCGGCTCGGGGACGTCTGCCGGTGCTGCAGGGCGGAACCGGGCTGTATCTGCGGGCCGTTCTCGACGGTTGGAACCTCGGCGACGCCCCGCCGGCCCCGGCCATTCGCGCCGCGCTCGCGCACCGCCTCGACGAGGAGGGCCCGGACGCCATCGATGCCGAGCTCCGGCGGATCGACCCCGCCGCCGCCGACCGCGCGCGGCGCAATCCGCGCCGAATGATTCGCGCGCTCGAGATTCACGCTGTTACGGGCCGGGCGCCGAGCGAGGCGCGCGAGTCGAATCCTCCGCCGTGGTCGACGACGGTCCTCGGCCTAGACGTGCCGCTCGCGGAGATCGACCAGCGGATCGAGGCGCGCGTGCACCGCATGATCGACGAGGGTTGGATCGACGAAATCCGCCGCATTAGTCGTGACTTCCCGACCGCCGACCTACGGCGCCTCGGTCACGGGTACCCGGAGATGGCCGCCTACATCGATGGCGGGCTCACGCTCGAGGCGGCACACGCCTCGACGGTGCGCCAGGTGCGCCAGTATGCCCGCCGCCAGCTGACCTGGTTCCGCGCGGACCCGCGGGTGACCTGGATTCCACCGGATCCGCAGCTCGCGATCGAGCGACTGGGCACCGGTATCATGACGGCAGAGGCGAGTTGATCCGGAATTCCAACGGCAGGCACGAGCGTGCCTATCTGATGTCGCTCGATTACGAGGACCAGGGGCTGGTCGCCGTCGAAGAGCAGATGCTCGAGCTGGGCGAACTGGCGAAGACGGCCGGCGTGGTCGTGGTCGGCACCGATACCCAGCGGCGGCAAAAGCCCGACCCCGCGCTCTTCATCGGCAAGGGCAAGGTCGAGGCGTTGCACGCGATGAAGCACGAGGCCGGATTCGACCTGCTGGTCTTCAACGAAGAGCTCTCCCCGCGTCAGCAGCGCAACCTGGAGAAAAAGCTCGACGTCAAGGTGATCGACCGCACCGAGTTGATCCTCGACATCTTCGCCCAGCGAGCGCGCACCAAGGAGGGCCGGCTGCAGGTCGAGGCGGCGCAGCTGCATCATCTATTGCCGCGCCTGCAAGGGGGTCGCGACCTCTCCGGCCTGGGCGCCGGCGTCGGCACCCGCGGCCCCGGCGAGCAGAAACTCGAGAGCGACCGACGGCGGATTCGCCACCGGATCCGTGAGCTCGACCGCGAGATCAAAGAGATCCGCAAGCAGCGGGCGCTGCGTCGCGAAGGACGCCGGCGCGTCGCGTACCCGGTGGTCGCCATCGTCGGGTACACGAACAGCGGCAAATCGACCTTGCTGCATTCGCTGACCCACGCGCAGGTCCAGGTGGAGGATGCGTTGTTCGTCACCCTCGATCCGACGACCCGCCTGGTGCGCCTGCCCAACCGGCGGGAGGTGCTCTTTACGGACACCGTCGGTTTCATCCAGAAATTACCCACCGACCTGGTGGCCGCCTTCAAGGCGACCCTCGAAGAAGTGCAGCAAGCCGACCTCTTGCTCCACGTGCTCGATGCCACACGCTACAACGGGCGCGACCAGATGGAGGCGGTGCACGAAACGCTCCAGGACCTCGGGGCGCTCGAGAAACCAAAGGTCCTCGCGCTCAACAAGGTGGATCAGTTGAGCGCGTCAGCCGTGGAGCAACTGCTGGCCCAGGACTGGTCGCCGTACCTCGCCGTGGTGCCGATTTCCGCGCTCCACAAAACCGGATTGGCACCGCTGGGCCGCGCGATCGCCCAGGCGCTGCCCGGCGAGATGATCGCGATCGAGGTCCTGCTGCCGTATACCGAGAATGCACGGCAAGCGGAATTCCACGCCCACGGTAACGTCGATACGGTCGACTACCGCGGCGACGGGGTGCTGATGCGGGGCGCCTTACCGCGCCGGCTACTGCCGAAGTTTGATCGCTTCCGCGTGCCGGGCGTGAACCGCAGCGCCTAGCCGGCGGGGCTCAGCGCAGCAGTCGGACGACCGCGACGACCTGGCCTTCGAGCTGGGCGGCCGTGCTATAGATCGGCTCGTAGGCCGCGTTCTCCGGTTGCAGTCGCACCCGGTTGGCCTCGCGGAAGAGCCGCTTGACGGTGGCCGTGGACTCGTTGGTCTGGTCGTCTTCCAGCCGGGCGACGACGATGCTGCCGCTCGGCGCATCCTTACCGGGCCGGACGACGACGAAGTCGCCGGAAAGGATGCCGACGTCTTTCATGCTGTCGCCGTGCACCTCGAGGGCGAAGGCATTATCCGAGCCGACGAGTTCCTGGCTGAGCACCAGGTGGTCTTCGACGTTTTCCTCGGCGAGGATCGGCTGGCCGGCGGCGACCCGCCCGATGAGGGGTACCGCGACCACCTTGCTAAGCTTGGCCTGCATTTCGTCGATATCGACGACTTCGATGGTGCGCGACTTGGTCGGATCCCGCCGGATATAGCCCTTGCGCTCCAGGGTGTTGAGGTGGTTCTGGACCGTCGAACTTGAGGAGAGGCCGACCGCTTCGCCGATTTCGCGAACGGTCGGCGGGTAGCTGCGGATTTTCTGTCGAAACCTGAGGTACTCCAGAATCTCCCGCTGCCTGCTGGTCAACGGTTCGGGCATAACGTCCCCTCCCTTTTGCGCCGATGTCGACGGCCAAGAGCCGATCATCTCGCACCCGGCGCCGTCCCAAGCGGCGCGTCAAGGGTGGGGGGAGAGGAGGGGTTCAGACCGCGATCACAGCATGGTAGCACAGAAATTTTCGGGTCGACATCGGTGGATTTCGCAGCAAATGCGACGTCCGACGACCCGCCGAGAATCTCCAAATCGGGGGCATCCTAGCACATCCGTTCGCCCATTGCAAACACTTGTTCGGATAGGGGATTGACGCGAACACCTGTTCGTGCTAGCGTCTTCAACGAACACATGTTCGTGCAGGACGGTGCCCGACACGCCTACCCACGACCCCAGCGCCGGCGCGGCTGGGGCCGCATCGCGGTGGTGGCCGCCGCGCTGCTGCTGGCCACCGGCCGGCTCGCCTATGGCAGTGGGCCACAGGCCACCGACCGGGTGGTGGTGGCGCCGGGCGACACGGTCTGGAGCATCGCCGCCGCCCACTACCCGGGCGATCCGCGCCCGCATGTCGAGGCCATCCTGCTCGCCAACCGGCTCCAGACGCCTCTGCTGACGCCCGGGCAGTCGCTGCAGCTGCCGCGCGAGTAGCGAGCGAACCCGCAAACTACGATGAGCACATCGCTCGTCAGTCTGGCGTCCCTGCTGCAAGCCTTTAACCCGATCACACCGCAGCTGCGGGTGGCGGCGATCATCGTGCGCCAGAACCAGATCCTGCTTACCGAACACCGCAAGCGGGGCCAGCGCTACTGGGTGCTGCCCGGCGGCCGGCTCGAGGGCCACGAGACGCTCGACGCCGCCCTGGGCCGCGAGCTCAAGGAAGAGCTCGCCCTTGAGTCACATGTCGGGCCGCTGCTGATCGTCTGCGAGAGCCTCGCGCCCGACCGCCACGTCGTCAACCTGATCTTTCAGGCAGAGATAGGGGAGGGGGCCGCGCCGGTGCTCGACTCCCGCGATCCCGTGCTCGCCGGCTGGCAATGGGTGTCGCTGGACCAGCTCCCCCGGCTGGATTTCCGGCCACCCATTGCCGAAGCCGTCCGCGCCGTCATCGCCGAAAAGTTTGCAGGTCCCGTCCCGGGTGCTAGGGGATACGTGGAAACCGGAATCGCGTTAGTCACCTCCGGTTCAGCGCGGGCCCCGCTCGTCCAGTACGGCTGCCAGGATGCCTAGACCTCGCGCCAGATTCAACGACAGTAATTGAATCTTTTACGACGTTGGCGAGAGGGAGTCGATCTCAGGCCGAAGGGGGCCGCCTCACCGCTCAGGACCCGATAGCGATCCCGCTTAGAGATGCGCCTGGATCACCTTCGCCAGGCTCGGCCCGACATCGGGCAGCGCCGAGGTAGCAAAAATGATCGTGACCAGCAGCACCATTAAGAAGGTCGCAATACGCGTGCTGATCATCCGCTCCAGGTAGGCCGGGTCGTCGATCGTCTGCCCCGGCACCACCGTCTGGGCCAGCTGGCGCATCTCGCTGACCAGCCCGTCGGCCTCGCTCGCCGCCCGCACCGTTTGCTTGATCATTGGACTCCCTCCGTAGTGGAATTCACGACGCTGGCGGCCGGCACCGCGGCCGCGAACAGCACGCCGAGCCGCTCCGCGAGCAGCTGCAGCACGAGCACTTCACTGGACGCGTAGGGGCGCGGTAGGCGGCGCGCCAGCTGGAGCGTCCCCTCGACGTCGTCGCAGCGCATCGGCGCGACCGCGATGTGGCGCAGCCCGGCCGGGACGCCGAAGAGGTCTTCTGGCCGGCGTCCCGTCAGCGGCTCGCGCATGGCCCGGCCCTCGAGCAGCGCCTCCGCGGTGCGGGTGCCGGCGAGCGGCAACCAGGTGGGCGCGTGGTCCTGCAGCGGGTCACCCTCGGCGACGATCAGCCGCATGCGGTCGCCGTTGACCCATTCGAGGTGCAGGCTCTCCGAGCGCAGCACGTCCGCGATGCCGGGGCGGATCGCCGCCAGGGCCGCCCGCTGGTCTGCCGCGTACGGCGCCGCGAGGCCCGCCAGCCGGTTCGCCTGCTCCATCGCCTCGGCTTGCTGCCGCTCGTCGTTGCGGGTCTGCAGCCGCAACAAAGTCGCGCCCATTTCGTCGCCCACGGCGCGGATCAACCCCTGGGTTGGCGGGTCCAGCTCGCGCGCGCGGCCGGCGACCGTGATCAGGCCGTTGATCCCGTCCTCGCCGGTGGTCGGTTGGATCAGCGTGCACTCCCCGAAGCTGGTGCCCGGTAGCGGGCCCTTGATGAGCATCGCCTGACCGGGATCGGTGCCCAGCGTCGGGGTAAAGGTGAACCCGGGAAGCTCGCCGTCGGTCAGTCCCGCCCAGCGGACGGCGCGGAACTCGTCGCTGCTCGCATCTTTGACCCAGAAGGCCCAGGCGCAAGTCGGCGCCAGTGCCGGTGCCTGGCCGGCCAGCTCTGCAAAGAGTCCATCCTCATCGCGCGCCCGCGCCAATCCGGAGGCCACCGCCGCTAGCGCGCCCTGTCGCCCGATCGCCGCCTGCGCCCGATCGGCGGTGCTCGTGAGGTACACCACGAGCCACATCGTCATCAGCACCAGGAAGACGTCCATGAGGATCGCCAGGGACGCGGGATGACCGGTGGCCTCGAAGGGCCACAACAGCACGAGGCCGGCGGCGAGGATCCGCGGATCGCGGAAGCGCGCGGCAAGCCGCGCAGCCCCGAAGAAGAGCAGCACATGCGCGTACGGCACATAGGCGGAGGAGAGCGCGCCGAGGGCCATGACGACCGCGAGGTCGGCGACGCCCAGCAGCACCTGGCGTGCCGGAACCGGCCGCCGGATGCGGATCAATTCCACACAAAGAAAGAGGTAGGCGACGGCGGCCAGCCCGGCACTGTAGCGGACCGAGATCGGGATGCTGGGGACGGCGACGACGGCCGCCGCAACGCTGAAGACGGCAACCCAGAGCATCAAGCTGAAGACGGCGTCGCCACGCACCAGCGCGGGCAGAGCCGCGTGCCAGGTCTTCACTTCTCGGGTGAGGGCGACCCCGCTCCAGCCAAGCGTGTCCCGCCAGCTCGGCAAGGGCCGGCGCCATCCTGCCGCCAACGGCTGGACAGTGGGGCGCGAGGATTGCCTGGCTTTGAGACGCGCCAGATCGAGTTCGCCCAGGGGAGCCGTTTCCACCAGCCCCCAGTCTGTGGCGGAAAGGCTGCGGTTACGTCGAAGGGCTGGCCACAACCTGTGGCGAGCGAGCGGCGAAACCTTACAAATGGTGTAACGACGACCCGAGATGAGAGCGGGCTGGCCGGGTTGGCTTTTAAGCTAATTGGGATGGCCCTCTCCCCTCTTCTCCGTGCCTGGACCTCTACCCCGCTCCGCTCCCGCGTCACCGGCGTCGATGCGGACACACTCCGACGCTGGCTGGCGGACCTGCCGCCGCCGGTTGGCTACGGAGTGAGCGTCCGGCCGCTCCGCTACCGGCAGGCTCCCCACCTGGCCGCATTCTGCTGGTACGACGACCGGCTGATCGAGCTGCAGGTGCCCGAACCGTTTCGCACCTGGGACGAGAAGGTCTACTACCGGGCCCGCCGCAAGCCCGGGCGGCGGCTCGCGTTTCGGTGGTTCAGCCGAACGATCCGATTCCGCACGCGGCGCGAGGTGCTGCGCTTCCTCTATTGCCACGAGTTCTATCACTGGTATCTGCGCGAGGTCCGCGGCGGAAAGGGCGCCGCGGAAACCGCCTGCGACCGGTTTGCGCTGGCCTACTTTCGGGCTCGCAATCGGGGCGTGGAATGGACGAGCATCCTGCCGGGCTATGCACTCGTCGCCCGCCGGCCGTTGAAGCCCGCAGCCTAAGGCAAGAAATGGGAGCAACGCTCAAGCGGCCGTCCGCCCTGATCCCGCTGGCAATGTCGATCGCCGCGCTCAGTCTCGTCCTCGGTCACATCGCGATCTACGGCGTGGCGCGCCAGGCGGACGAGGGGGCCGCGGCGCATATCTGGCAGTTGCTGATGGCGGGGCAAATCCCCGTCATCGCGGTCTTCGCCACCAGGTGGTTACCGAGAACGCCAGGACCGGCGCTGCTCGTCCTCGGATTGCAGGCCGTCGCCGTTCTGGCGGCGGCTGCCCCGGTCTTCCTCCTTAACCTCTAGCCCTGAACGAGCTCGATGACGTTATTGTCCGCGTCTCTTACCCAAGCAACCAGCTTGCCACCACCGACGTCCTTGACCGCTTGTTGAACCTGTGCACCGGCGTCCACGAAGGATTGCAGGCTTTCTTGATGTCCGTAACCGGCCAGTAGGGCAGCGGCCTTACTCGCCGACCCGGACTACCTTGGCCGTCTCGACCTCGAGATCCTCAACAGCTGAAGCGCGTCAGCTAGGCGGTGGCTCCAACTCCGCCTTCACCCGAGGTAGGAGCGCGCACTGAGGATCGAGCTCGGTAGCCTGCTCCAGTAAAGTTCTGGCGCGATCGCGGTCACCCTCTCGCCATTTGCCAATGGCGAGGATCGCGGTCACCTCCGCGACGCCCCGTCTGTCCTCGTCGTCGCCTCCATGAGCCTCGAGGATTTCAACACCCTCCCGAGTGCGACCATCCTCAATCAGCGCAAGGGCGAGAGTACTCTGGAAGGCTCTCTTGTCAGATGCGCCGGCTACCGCCTCCTCGGCGAGGACCAGGGATTCTGCGAACAGGCTCCGGTCGCCCATCAGGAGATTGACCCACGCAAGGTTGTTCGCATACGCTGCTCGCTCGAATGGTGTGGTGGCGTTAGGCCGAAGCAACGAGTAGTCAGCACGGGCGTCCGCATATCGAGCGGCCCATATTCGCGACACCGCCCGCTCATTCCACAGCGATAGCAGTGGTTTCGTGAATCTCCCGATCGGCTCTTCCGACAATTCAGGGGTTCGCAACGAGGCGATGACCCGATCGAGCTGCTGCCTGCTGGTACGGCTCCCCAGAATGGCTCCCCCCAACCCTCCTCCTGCCCGCACCGCCTGTACTAATGCAGACGTGTCGACCGCGACACCCGTTTGAGGCGCCAGAAATGTCTTCCTCAGCTCGATGCGCAGTCCGTCCGTCATAGGAGCTGCCGCGCCCGCCTCCGATGCTGGTGCCCGGGTCAGGCGCGCCCGCACCGTCTCGCTCGTGATGCCGAGCTCCGTCAAAACACGCGCACCCAGACTCCCTGTCTGCCCGAGAATTCCCAGCAGCACGTATTCGCTGCCAAAGGACTGCGCCCCAAGTTCGGCCGCTTCGCGCGCGCTTGCTATCAATGCCGACTCGGCCGTGACGCTGAGGTTCTCGAGCGCTAGATCCGCATAACCTAAAAATCGTGAAGAGTCAGAAATTCCCTGAGCCAAGAACTCTGCGACTCGCTTTCGCGTTCGTTCGAGATTCACGCCCGACCGCGCGAGAACGAGCGCACCGTTTCCGTTGGCTTCCAGCAGAATCCCTACAAGGAGGTGCTCGGTCCCAACGTAGCTCCTCCCAGTTCGCTGCTTCTCCTCGAAGGCGTTCTCGATCACGCGCTTGGTCCCCGATGTTGGAACTGCCTGATGCCTGCCAGTTGGGCTCCCCTCCAGCGGTTCCCGGCTCAGCATCTCGCGCGCGGCGTCGATCTCGAGGCCGAATCCAGCCAGAATCTTCGAGGCCAGGCCATCGGCCTCACGGAGCAGACCCAGAAGAAGATGCGAAGTCCCGATGGCAGGCTGTTGCATCCGCTCGGCCTCGTCCTGGGTGAGATTCAGCACCCGCCTCGCGGGCACGGAGAACCACTCGAACGGATACTTCATCCGGTGAGACGTGCGCCTCGCCGACCGCAGACGGGTCTTCAGGACCGTGATCAGCGCAGCCCAGCTCGAACCGCCTTCTTTGCTCACCGCCGCCAATCTAAACGCTGCCGACACCCTGGCCTTGCCTTGAGTTCCTGAACTACGCAAGTCCGCGCAACGGAGTTATACTAACCCGCGTAATGCCAGCACGCGTAAAGGCAGCGACCTCCGCCACCAACCCATTCCGCTTCGGGCGGATCGTCTCCGGCGACGCCTTTACCGACCGGGAGGCCGACCTGATGGTGCTCGAGCGCGAGCTACGCGGCGGTCAGAGCATTCTGATCGAGGCGCCCCGCCGCTTCGGCAAGACCTCGCTCATTCTGGAGGTGAAGCGACGTCTGGAGGCGGGCGGCATCCCGGTCGCCTACCTGGACTGCATGCTGGTCCCCTCTCGCGCCCGGCTAGCGGACCGACTCGCGTCGGCGTACCTGGATGCGTTCAAGAACCCGGCGCAGCGCGCCGAAGACTGGGTCGTCCAGCACCTCAAAGCGTTTCGCGTCCGGCCGACTTTGACGCTCGACAGCGACGGAAAGGCATCGCTGTCGTTCGAGGCCGGCAGCGCCGGCATCCCCAACCTCGATGCGCTCCTCGAGCAGATTTTTCAAGAGCCCGAGGTGATCTCCCGCGAGGGCAAGAAGAAGCGCGTCGTCGTCATCCTCGATGAGTTCCAGGATCTCATGGAATTGGGCGTCACGCTCCTGCGGCAGCTGCGCGCCGTCATCCAGCATCAGCAACATGTGTCGTACGCCCTCCTCGGATCGCGCCAGGCGTTGCTCCGCCGAGCCGTGCACGAGCGCAGCGCGCCGCTGCTGAAGATGGCCCGCCCATATCCCCTCGGCCCGCTGCCGCGCGAAGAATTCGCCAGCTTTTTGATGGGGCGCTTCAAGGCCAGTGGCCGGCCGCTGCCGAAGGACGCCATCTACGCCCTCATCGACTTCACCGGGGCGCATCCCAATGACACCCAGGAGGCGGCGCACTTTCTCTGGGAAGTAGCCCTCCTCCCCCTCTCCACCAAGGAGCTGGTCTCGACGGCCATCTCGCGGGTGCTCGATGCCGAGGCCGCGCAGATGACGGTGCTCTGGCACGACTCGGCTCCGGCTCAGCGCAACCTCCTCGTGGCGCTGGTCGAGTGGGGTGGTCGCAACATTTACCGCGAGGACTACCGGCGCCACGCGAACCTCGGTCCGGCGACCACCGTGCAGCGCGCCATCCAGACCCTGATCGACCGGGAGCTCGTGGACCTGGAGCCGAGCGGCGCCTACGTGATCAAAGAGCGCTTCTTCGAGGAATGGATCCGGCGACGGATCATTCGCGGGGAGCTCTAGTCCCCCACCCTACCCTCCCCCGCGAGCGGGGGAGGGAAAAATTTCCCGCTACCGGGCAGGAAAATGAGGCGGAGGGAGAATCTGCCTAGACTTTCGCCGCGGGTTGCTCGGAGAGAATCGCCTGAATCTCGGCCTTCGCTCGGGCGATGACGTCGCGGATGCGGCGCTGCTGCTCGGGATTCGGCCAGCGGTTGCGGGCCTCGGTCGCCACGGAGCGGCCCAGGTCGCGCATGTCGTTGCGCAGGTCGTGCATCATCCGGTGCGCATTCGGGCCCCACTCGGCGCCCCAGCGCTCCTTCATGCGGCTGAAGACCTCGTCGACCTGCGGACGGCGCTCGGTCATGAACGCGCGACCCGCGTCCGTGATGCTGTAGATCTTGCGGCCGTCCTCCTGGACGGAGCTGACGTAGGCCATGTCCTCGAGCATCTGGAGGGTTGGGTAGACGGCGCCCGGGCTGGGGGCGTAGAACCCGCCGAAGCGCTCCTCGAGGGCCTTGATCAGCTCGTACCCGTGGGCGGGCTTGTCCTTGAGCTGGTCGAGGATGACGTACTTGAGGTCGCCGCGCTCGAACATCTGGCGGCGGAACTGGTCGAAACGGAACTCACGGCGTGACCACATGGGGAAATCCTCCTATTCTTGACGCACTATCACGATATATCGCGATATTAAGCCTACAGCTCGGCAGATGTCAAACGGGAATTGACGGGACGACGGAGTCGAAGCCGTAGAATTCGCGCAGCAGCGTGCCCACCGTCTCCACCACGTCCCCGACGCAGGCACCTCCGGTGGCGAGCGCCCTCGCCGAGCGGGTGCGCGGCTTCCTCGAGGCGTGCGAGATCGATCGCAACCTCAGCCCGCTGACGATCCGCCAGTACGACCACTACCTCAATAACCTGCTCGGCTGGCTCGGCCGGGAGGAGCCGGAGGTCAAGGACCTGCCCGACCTCACGACCGAGGTGGTCCGCCGCTACAAGCTCGCGCTCGCCCGCCACGTCAACGCGCACACCGGTCGTCCCCTGACACGGGCCACCCAGACCTATTTCCTGATCGCGCTCCGCTCGATGCTGCGCTACTGGACCCGGCAGGGCCTGGAGGTGCTCGCGCCAGACCGGATCGAGCTTGGCAAGGCCGCCTCGCGCTCGCTGAAGTTCCTAGACGCGGACCAGCTGCGCCGCCTGCTCGCCGCCCCGGACGTCAACGACCTACGGGGCCTGCGGGACCGCGCGCTGCTCGAGACTTTCTTCAGCACCGGGTTGCGGCTCGCCGAACTGGCGCGCCTGGATCGCGACCACATCAACTTGAAGACCCGCGAATTCGGGGTCATCGGCAAAGGGCGAAAGCCGCGCGTCGTCTTCCTCAGCGATGCCGCGAGCGATGCGCTGGTCCGCTACCTGCAGACGCGCCACGATCGGTGGAAACCGGTGTTCATCCGGATGAAGGGCGCCGTGGACCAGACGCCGGGCGGTGCTGGCATGCGGATGTCGACCCGCTCGATCGAGCGAGCGGTGCAGAAGTACGTGCGGGTCGCCGGGCTGGGGGTGAAGGCGACACCGCACACCTTGCGCCACTCCTTCGCCACCGACCTGCTCTCCAACGGCGCGGACCTGCGCGCCGTCCAGGAGCTACTCGGGCACGCGAATCTCAACACCACGCAGATCTACACCCATGTGACGAATCCCCAGCTGCGCGCCGCGCATCGCAAGTTCCACAGCGGAAATCGCGAGTGACGCTGCTAGCATCAATACGAAATGATTGCCGCCCGACGACGACTCGCCTCCACGACGCTTGATTACTATCCGCTGAGTCGACTCGCGGAGGCAGGCTTCGGCGACCCGACCGGGCTCCCGATCACGGTCAAGATCCTGCTGGAGGGTCTGTTGCGTGTAGAAGAGGCCGGTCGCGTGGACGAGACCAGCCTGCGTGCTCTCAGCCGATGGCCGGAGGCGCCGCCCCCCGGGGCCGAGGTGCCCTATCTCCCCTCTCGGGTGTTGCTCCAGGATTTCACCGGCGTGCCGGCGGTGCTGGACCTGGCCGCGATGCGATCGGCGATGCAGCGTGCTGGCAAGGATGCCGGACGGATCGACCCGCTCGTCCAGGCCGACCTGGTCATCGACCACTCCGTCCAGGTCGACGCCTTCGGGTCGTTGGGATCCTATGCCCGCAACATCGAGCGCGAATACGAGCGGAACGGCGAACGCTACGCCCTCCTGCGCTGGGCCCAGCAGGCGTTTCACAACTTCAGTGTCGTCCCGCCCGGGATGGGCATCTGCCACCAGGTCAACCTCGAACGGCTGAGCCGCGTCGTCCAGGTGCGCAAGGACGCCAAGGGAAGTTACGCGCTGCCCGACACGTTGCTCGGGACCGACTCGCACACGACCATGGTCAACGGGTTGGGCGTGCTCGGCTGGGGCGTGGGCGGCATCGAGGCGGAGGCCGCGCTGCTCGGACAGCCGACCTACCTCCCGACACCGGTGGTCCTCGGTGTGCGCATGACCGGGGCGTTGCGGCCAGGCGCAACCGCGACCGACCTGGTCCTGACGCTGACCGAGATGCTCCGCAAGCACGGCGTGGTGAATAAATTTGTCGAGTTCTGCGGCGCCGGCCTCTCCAGTCTGTCCGTGCCTGACCGCGCGACTCTCTCCAACATGTGCCCGGAGTACGGCGCCACGGCTTCCCTCTTCCCCGTCGACCAGCAGACGCTGCGCTACCTGGAGACGACCGGGCGGGATCGCCAGTTGATCGACCTCGTCGAGCGCTACACGCGCGAGCAGGGCATGTTCCGCACCGACGAGTCCCCGACGCCCGTCTTCGACGAGCTTCTCGACCTCGACCTCAAGGCCGTCG
This sequence comes from Candidatus Dormiibacterota bacterium, assembly GCA_035544955.1. Lineage (NCBI taxonomy): Bacteria > Bacillati > Candidatus Dormiibacterota > Candidatus Dormiibacterota bacterium. The sequence continues at coordinate 43,118 of DASZZN010000051.1, read as the reverse complement.
AGCCCAGCGTCGCGGGACCGAAGCGGCCCCAGGATCGCGTGGCACTCCCCAACGTCTGGCAGAGCTTCAAGACCGCCTTCGCGATGGACGATCATCCGGGAAACAACGACCTGGCCCGCTTCGACAACGAGGGCGGTGTCGCGGAGGCCGCGGGCGAGCCTCAGCACGCCACCGCCGTCAAAGCCCGTCCGGCCCAACAGGTGCGCAACGGCTCGGTCGTGATCGCGGCCATCACCAGCTGCACCAACACCTCGAACCCCTCGGTAATGGTGGCCGCCGGCTTGCTGGCCAAACGCGCCGTCGAGCGCGGGCTGCGCGTTTCGCCCACGGTCAAGACCAGCCTGGCCCCGGGATCGCGCGTCGTTACCGACTATCTCAAGGCGGCCGGCTTGATGCCCTACCTGGAGCAGCTCGGCTTCTACCTGGTTGGCTACGGCTGCACGACCTGCATCGGCAACAGCGGTCCCCTCGCCAGCGCCGAGGTCGAGGCCGCCGTCGAGAAGGAGAAACTCAACGTGGTCGCCGTCCTCAGCGGGAACCGCAACTTCGAGGGCCGCATCCATCCGTTGGTCCGCGCCAGCTATCTCGCCTCACCGCCGCTGGTCGTCGCCTATGCGCTCGCCGGGGACATCCGCCGCAACCTGGCCACCGACCCGCTGGGAACCGACACGAACGGCAAGGACGTCTTCCTGCGAGAGCTCTGGCCCTCCGCCGAAGAGGTCAACGAAGCGATCCGGACCTCGCTCAAGGTCGAGATGTTCACCCGGGAATACGAGCGCATCTTCGATGGCGATGAGAACTGGCAACGGATGTCGGCGCCAACCGGACCCTCCTACGAGTGGGATCCGACCTCGACATACGTCCGCGAGCCTCCCTTCTTCGACGGCATCAACGCCAAACCGCTACCGCTGACCGACATCGTCGGGGCACGGGCGCTCGTCATCCTTGGCAACTCGATCACGACCGACCACATCTCGCCCGCGGGAAGCATCCCGCCCGACAGCCCGGCCGGCCGCTACCTGGTCGAGCATGCCGTCGAGCGCAGCGAGTTCAACAGCTACGGGGCCCGGCGCGGCAACCACGAGGTCCTGGTGCGCGGCACGTTCGGCAACATCCGGCTGCGCAATCTGCTCACCTCGCGGGAGGGCTTCTGGACGACGCACCTCCCGGACGCGCAAGAGATGACGATTTTCGAGGCGGCCGAGCGCTACCGCGCCGAGGGCGTGCCTCTGGTCGCATTCGCCGGCAAGGAGTATGGATCGGGAAGCTCGCGCGATTGGGCGGCCAAAGGGCCGCTCCTGCTCGGGATTCGTGCGGTGATCGCCGAAAGCTTCGAGCGCATCCACCGCAGCAACCTGGTTGGGATGGGCATTCTGCCGCTGGAGTTCCTGCCGGGCGAATCGCTACAGTCGCTCGGCCTGAGCGGCAAGGAGGCCTTTGCGATCCGGGGGCTGGCTGCCGGGCTGAAGCCGGGGCAGCGCATCCAGGTCGAGGCCGCCGGCGACTCGGGCGCCCGACAACGGTTCACGGTGGTCTGCCGGCTCGACAACCAAACCGACGTCGAGTACCTGCGCCATGGCGGGGTTCTGCCGATGGTGCTGCGCCAGCTGATGGCGGCCTGACCGAGCTAACTCGACGAAACCGACAGCTGCGATAGGTTATGGACGTCGCTGAACGGTAGGGCAGTCTCGCTCTTGGTCCTGAGACTATAGGCGAGCACCTTTCCCGAGGTCTGCGATGGCCCGCCGAGGCACTCGCTCGAGCACGCCTGCTCCTCGAGGTACCAGAGCGTATCGCCCGTGATGAAGATCGGATGCGAGCGGGCCGCCGCCGTGGTTGCCACCACCTGATTGCTCTGCAGGTCGTAGAGCTGGACGTGCGGCACGCTGCGGTTGTCGATGTCCGTATAGGCCAGCCAGCGATCGTCGGCTGACGCGGCCGGGTCGTACCAGTGGAGGGCGGTGGCCAGCGTGCCGATGCTCGGGACGCCGGCATCCCAGGTGCGCACCCCAAGCGCGTCGCGGTAATACAACCGGTCGGTGTGCCGCGCCCACGTCGCCATGGTCGCGTTGGCGCTGATCCCCGACGGCGGCAGGAACGCGACCGTGTTGTCGGCGGCTCGCAGCACGAGGAACTGGCCGGTCTCGGGCGCCTGGCCCTGATTGCCGACAAAGGTGTCGACCATCAGCAGGTACTTGTCGTCGGGGGCATACTCCAGGCGCACTTCGTCATCGCGGCCGACGCCGCGACCGGGAATGGCGTTGAGGTTGAGCGTGGTTTCCTGGGCCCCGCGGCGGACATGGAGCGACGGCTTGCCCGCGTTGTCGTGCAAGAGATAGGCGAGCATCGCGCCATCGTGGCTGTAGGCGAAGGCCGGGACGTAGCCAGTGACGCTCGCGTCGGTCGATTTCGCCCGCGTGCCGAGCTCGAGGCTGATGATTTTGGTCGATCCCGGACTGGAGTTGTCCAGGTAGGCGACCTTCTGGGGAGAGACAAAGCGGGCTTCCGGGGGAGCCCCGGCGCCCAGCGCCACGAGCTGCTGGGGCGCGCTGCTGGCGGAGTCATAGAGAAAGATCTCGCTCGCGCTGGGCGTGGAAGCCGTGAAGACCACCCGAAATCCGGAAGCCGGCGTTGGCGTCGCCGACAGGGAGGGCGAGTTCGTGGGTGACGAGCTCGTGCCGGTGCCGGGGGAACTGCAGGCGGCGAGAAATCCGACAAGAATGACGGCCGGATGAAGCCGTTGCAACGGCCTGGACACGTTCAAGCTGGGGCCGATTGTAACCCGGTTGACGTCCCCGTACCGCGCCTTCGCGGACGCTTCTCGGACCTGGCACAAACCCGTGCGCATCCTTGCGTTCGCGAATGGCGGCCGGGAGACTTGCGTTGCAGTCTTATGGAAGCCGAAAGGTCTTCAGGGAATCGCACGCGCACCCGCGGTCAAACGATGACCGAGTTCGCGCTCGTCGTCCCGGTCCTGCTGGTGCTGATCATGGGCGTGCTCGACGGCGCCCTGCTGATGTTCAGCGTCGGAACGGCCCGCTATTCGTCCGCGGAAGGGTCGCGGGTCGCCGCCACGCTCGGCAACGTCGCGAATACTGACAGCCAGGTGGTGACCACGATTCGCAACACGGTTAGCGGAACCCAGCTCTTCACGGTCGACGAGGTTGACATCTACAAGCTCGACGCGGACGGGAGTGGCAACCTGACGCAAAATATCGCGAAAACCAACAAGTACAAGCTAGACGGGACGCCGCTCAACTCCATCCCGTGGCCCGCCTCGGGCCGCGACGTGGGGAACGGCACCAGCGACTTCATCGGCGTCACCGTCAACTACACCTACACCTGGAAAGCCGGGTTCTTCGCCCCCCTCGGGCCGCTGAAGACGACGGCCGTGTCCTGGGTCCGGATTGAGCCACAGAGCTACTGACATGAAGGTCCTTTCACGCAGCCCGATGCATCGTAGGCGCGGCCAGTCGCTGGCCGAGATGGCGGTGGTCATCCCCGTGCTTGTCTTTCTTCTGATGGGTGGCTTCGATGCCAGCGTCATGATCTCGGACAAGATCACCGCCGGCTACGGCGTCCGGCAGGGTGCGCGCCTGGCTGCGGAGATCGGCGGGTCGCAGACCACCGGCCTCACCACCGCGGTGGTGGACAACCAGATCGTCCGCAACGTCCTCGCGGTGGCGAAGGGCCTGACGGCGGCAACCCCAACTGAAATCGATATCTACGCGCCGACGCGCGCCGATGGCAGCTATTCGCCTGGCGACCCGCTCGATCAGTACTTCATCTCGGCAGGGGGCGGAGTCTCTCCGGGCACCCAGACGTTTCCTGTTCAGAACCGCCAGCAGACGCCGCCCAACGAGACCTCGATCGGCGTCCGAATCCTCTGGACGTACACGCCTCCGGCCGGGATTTTTCCCAGCAACATGCAGCTCCAGGATTACGCAGTCATGAAGGCGGCCCCATTACTCATATGAAACAAACACCTCAGCGACACAACCAGTCGGCAGGCGTCCTCCGGCGCCTGAAGAAGCAGGGCGGGCAGGCCATTGTGCTGCTCGCGCTGACCGGCACGCTGCTAATCGGCGGCGTCGGCATCGCCGTCGACCTGGCGGTCGGCTACATGTACAGCATCGCCGCCGAGCGCGCGGCGGCAGCCGCCGCGCTGTCGGGCGTCGTCTTCATGCCCGACCAGTTCGCCCCGGCGACGGCGGTCCCCGTCGGCTCGCGCAACGATGCCACGGACCGCGCCGTGGATGAGGCCAAGCGGAACGCCTTCGATCCAGCGGATGCCGCCAATGCCGTCAGGGTGACCCCGGCGGTGGTGTCCGGTCACCCGAACCAGTTGCGGGTCACGGTCGCCCGCAACGCGCCGGTGTTCTTCATGCAACTCTTTGGATTCTCGACCTACCAGGTGGCGCGGACCGCCGTCGCGGCCTACCTCCCGCCCATCTCCCTGGGCCAGCCGGGCAGCCAGATCGGCTCGTCGCTCGGAGACCTGGGTCGCACCCGCTTCGCCTTCATGCGCGAGGAAGGCTGGTCCACCGACCGCAGCCAGGGTGATGCCTACACGCCGAACCCCCTGGGCGGTGGCTATGGGGTGTCGGACGACAAACACCAGATCAGCTTCAGCAACGGCTCGGAGCCGCGCTACGCCACCCTGCGGGACCTGGGCGGCTATAACTACCGGATTACCATTCCGAACGGGGGCTCGGGGGGCAAAGTCCAGGTCTACAACGCCGCCTTTGCGCCCGACGGCACCAACGGCAGCGCAAACTTCTGCGACAACAACAACTCCAACCCGGCGGCACGGACCTGCTCGGTGGGTGGGAACCAATGGTTCCACGAGGACGACGGAGGCCCGTTCGATCCCAATGACCCGACGCGCTACACCGCGATGCGCTACACCCTCTTCCGCGTCAACAACGTGTTCATCCGGGCGAGTGACCAGATGATCTCGCAGATGACCGTCTATCCAATCGACGCGCGCAACTGGAACCAGCCAGCCAATCAATACAAGGCGATGGGCGGACCCACCATCAATCAGACGGTCACGCAGCTCTACGCGGGCGCGACGCCCTCCAATATGCTCATCTACCACAACTGGGTGGATATCGCCACCTACCAGGGTGCTTCCGACAACCAGCTCGTTTCGCTGCAGACGTTCCCGAACTCGTACCTGGTCGGCGGGGTCCTCCAGCCTGGCGAGTACCGGCTGCGCGTGGATGCGCTGGACCACAACGGCACCCTGGCCAATGGACCCCAGACCGGGCACAAGGCGTATGCGGTGCGCGCAGTCAACCCCAACATCAGCACCTGCGCAACCTGCGCCGTTTCAGCCTGGGACGACATGGCCTTCTTCACCCCGTTTGATGCTGGCCCGGGCGGGAGCTTCTCCATGCAGTTGTTTCGGCTCACCCCGGACTATGCCGGGCTGACGGTCAGCGTCGATCTTTGGGACCCCGGTGATATCGCCAGCACCACCGGCTTCGTGCGAATCAATATCAACGATCCGACGGGCAATAACGTCTTCCCGGGTGGCGTCAACGTCTACAACCTTGGCGTGCAGCGTTCGAACCTGGGAAGAGGCAGCTACACCGTCATCTCGAGTGCCGCTGGCGGAAATACCACGGCGACCTTTGTCGCCACGGATACGTCCCGCGGGATATCGGCCAACAGCCAGTGGATCCACGTCGAAATCCCGGTGCCGGGAAACTACAATCCCGCGCCCGGCAACGACTGGTGGAGCATGCAGTACGTGACGGGCGCAAACACGGTGGCGGTGGACACGGTAACGGTGGCGGTCGGCCTCAAGGGCGGTCCGCTGCACCTGCTGCCGTAAGACTTCGCTACGCAGAATCGATGAAGGCCGCCTGACGAGGCGGCCTTCACCACGTTCAGTCTGGACAGTCGGGGCAGTCCGGGCCATCGGGGCCATCGGGCCAGTCAGGCGGCAACAGCAACACCGATACCAATCAGCCCTGACGCGGCCAAGGCCATACTTAACCCATCGAACAGCGCATCACTATGGTGACGCTCGGCGTGAAGGATCTGGCCCGTGCCCGCGCCTTCTACGAGGCGCTTGGCTGGACCGGCGCGCAGCAACCCGACAACGAGGTCGCCTTCTACCAGGCGGGGGGAATGATCTTCGGGCTGTGGGCCGCGCTCGGTGGTCACGGTGCGCCCGGGATCGAGTTGGCGCACAACGTCCGCTCACCCGAGGAGGTCGATGCGCTGCTCGCCGAAGCGAAGCGCGCCGGTGGAACGATCAGGCGCCCGGCCGCACGCGCCGAATGGGGCGGCTACACGGGCGCCTTCGCCGATCCCGAGGGCTACGTGTGGGAGGTCGCCCACAATCCGGACTGGACACTGGCGGATGACGGCTCGGTCCGGCTAGGTTAGCGCACCGACCGCCGCTCCCCGTCCATTAGGCCGGTGGGAATTGAGTGTCGCAGTTGTTATGGCCTCCACAATCAAATCCGAAGGCGTAGCCATAAAAGCTGTGGCCGACGAAGAAGAACAGACGGATGTGCTGGCCAGGCCGGTTGTATGAAGTGCCATCGCCTTCATCTGTCCAGCCATCGGTGGTCAATCGCATCCGATACCACTCTCGGATCGTGTCCGCGGAGGCATCCGTTCTCAGGATCGACGACGTGAAGGCCGGATAGTACGTGCCGAAGAAGGCATCCGTGTGACTGCCCATCGCGCGGTTTCGTACCAGAATAGCTCCGGGGTAAGAGAGTTCAGACTCGGCCTGATGAGTGACCCTGACATAACTGACGAGGTCGCCATCGAAAAGCGTGAGTAAACCGAGCGCAATCAAGCACAACACGGCGACCGGGACGGCAACCACTGACCACCCTAACGCTCTGTAGATACGCTCCCAAATGCGCACACTTCTGGACGAGCTAGGCAAGAGTTGCACCTAACGATTAATGTCGGGCGCCGGGAAGGTCTTGCTAGCCGAGCTAAGGCGCCGGGTGCGTTGAGGTATTGCTGTACTCGACTTCGTAAACCGTCTTTGTGCCGACGGGAATGGGCATGGCGAGGATTGAGGTGAGCGTCGCCGGGTCTGCTACGGCAAGCCGGAGATGTTCGGAGGCGCGGGTGTACTCCTGCGAGGTGTCGGAACTGGTTCCCGCTGATGGACTGAGTTGCCATCCATGGGCGACTAGCCAGTCCCGATACCACGCCAGAACCTGGGCACTGTCGGCTTCAGTCGCGAGGGTTGTTTTGTAGACGTCCCGAGACTCCGGGGGACCGCCCGCGGTGCTCTGTTTACTTTCGAAGGAGTCAACAACCAGGCTCGAGCCTGGATACTGCAGCCGAGCCTCCGCCGGCGCGTTGGCCACCGAACCTGATCCCAACTTCGCGAGCAATTCGCCCGCGATCTGCCCGGTGGCTCCCTTGCCTAGCAGGCCGCGCAGATCGTCGGCGGAGAGCGAGCCTTGCTCGACCCGCCTCGTTACCGTCCAGCCGATTTGTTTGCTGCCCTTCAAGATAGTGACGCGCTTGGTCCCGTCGGGTGGTAGGTCAGCTTTCAGTTCGCTCAGGATCTCCTGCATGGCATCGTCAGTCCTGGGGACGACCGTTGGCGCACTGGTCTTGGCAGCGCCGGGATCCGTCGGCGGCCGGACCACGGTCGGCCGGCGGAGAAACAGAACGAGCAACGCGATGGCGATCGTCACGATGACGATTGGCACCAGGACTTCCATGCCGGCAGGCTACCAGTAGCGCCAGGTGTTCGACGGTGTCGTGCCGAACATCTCGTTCCAGAGTACGTCCGTGCCGGTCAGCGGCGAGCGGTTGAACGCGTGGAGGAAGGCAGAGACGCCAATCCGTTTGACGCCCCGGGTTCCAATCAAGCCAACGGTGTTGAGCCGATCGGAGGCATCGCGGTCGCGCAGGTCAAATCCCTTGAGATGCCCGTACGTGGCAACGTCGGCGCCGCTGAAGTAGACCCGCTCCAGGGCAGCATACGAATAGATGGCCGTGTACCAGGTATGACGCGGCGCCACGATGTCCCAGGGATCCAGCACGCCTCGCAGGTATGGATAGGTCGCGAGCGAGCCACCAAACACGTCCGACACATTCGCGGTGTGCCCGCCGTCGGAAGCCGAGAAGAAGGCTTCGATCACGCGCCCGCCGTACATCAACACCTGACCTGCGGTTTGATCGACCGCCGCATTCTGCGGTCCGCTCTCGGAATCGATCCCGCGATAGACCTGAAACTGCGTGGTGTCGTCGACGTCATACAGGCCGGTGCTTCCCATGTGCGTGAGCGCATAGCACCGAGCCGCCACGATCTGGGCCTTGATCGCCTCCAGCGGCCAGCTCGACGGGACTTCGCCCAGGCCGCGCAGGTAGTCCTCGATGGGCAACACGTTGATGATGTAGAGCAGCCCGCCGCTCGGCTGCGCCACGATGGTTCCGCGATAGGCGTGATACCGACCGGATGGTCCGTAAACGGCCATTCGGGTGCTGGCCGAGGTCGGCACCAGCTTCTGCACACCGCCCGACGCGGCGAATGAGAGCGACTGGCCCGCCCCCACGTTGGTGACGCGGCCACCGGCGATCAGCTGCGCGGGTCCGCTTGGGACGACGCGGTAGGTCGCCGTTCCCCAGAGGACCGCGACGTGGATCGGGGTGTTGCCGGTATCGAGGCTGGCCCCGGTCGCGCCCGTGTAGAAGTGCTGATCGATGAACCGGAAATTGAGTCCAGCCAGCGCCATGCCCTTCGCACCCCACTGTCCAAGCCCCACCCCATGGCCCCAACCGTGACCGCAGAAGCGCACCGACCCTGGCGGTGCCGCGGGCGGGCAGGTCGTTCCATAGGTGGCGCCGGAGCCGCGGAGAGCCGCAAGCGCCGCTTCCGTCTCGTAGTTGTCGAGCGCCGTCTGCAGCGCGCGGCTCTGGCCTTGAAGTCCGGCAAGCCGGATCAGCGTCTGGCGCCGAAGGCTGTCCAGCTCGCTGTCATAACTGGAGACCGCGGCCACCTGGCTGGCGATGGCGTTCGCCCGCGCCTGCAGCGCATCGAGGAGCGGCGCGAGGTCGGCCCGAGCCTGCGCCAGCACTCGCCGCTGCGCCTCCAACGTGTCGCGCTCGGCGCGCAGCTTGCGGGCCAGCTGCAGCTCGCTGACCGAGATCTGTTGCAGATAAATGGTGCGGTTGAGCAGATCGTCGAAACTGCGCGCGGAAAAGACGAACTCGAGCCAGCGCATGCCGCCCAGCGCATAGAGCTTGCGCATGTCCGCCTGGAAAACCCGCAGGTGCTGCTCGTACGTCAGCTGGTCGCGGGTCAGCTGAAACTGCGCGTCAGCGATTTGCGCCTCGATGGCTTGCGCCTGCCCAGCGATCGGTGCCAGGTCGGCGTTGCTCTGCGCCAGCTGCGCTTCGAGGGCCGCCAGCGTTTGCCGCACCTGGCTCTGCTGACCCTCGAGCGCGCTCAACCGCTGATGCTGCCGGGCCTGCTCCTGCTGAACCTGTGCCAAACGGTCCGCGAGCGTGCTGGGATCATCCGCGTGCGCCGGCACGTCGGTGACGAGGAGCAGCAGCGCCACAACGGCGCCGCCGACGGACTGCCTCAAACGCTCGGATGGCACTCCGCGCCCCTCGCGTCGGCCGGCGGGCCGGCGCGCGTTTATGCCGGCGGCGCTCCCGCCGAGCCAGGCATGCCGGGCTCGCGCCGTGGGGTGAAGGCGGCGTCGCTAAACGGCGCGGGGGCGCCCTTAGGCGTCTTTTCCTTCTTTTTCTTCTTTACTTCGCGCTTGCCCTTGTCACGTGACTTCGCCATGGTTCCCTGCCTCCCAGACTTAGTCCGGCGAGCCGCTATTGTACCCTCGATCACCCGCAGTGTCCACGCGACGGTCACGCTCCGTGGCGTTATTGAGCAGGACCTCGAGGCAGACGACCACCGACTCGCCGAGCGCAGGCAAGTTGTAACCACCTTCGAGGGCCCAGACCGACCGCCCACGACAATGCTCGATCGCCCATCCCTTGATCAGCGTGGCGAGCTCGCGGTAGCCGCCGGTCGTGACCTCGAGCCCGGCCAGCGGGTCGTCTTCATGGGCATCGAAGCCGGCCGACACCAGTAGTAGTTCTGGACGGAAGGCTGCGAGTGCCGGACCTATCTTCTTCTCCCAGGCGCCGAGAAAAACCGGATCTCCGCTGCCACTGGCGAGCGGGACGTTGAGGACGTTGCCGTGCGCTCCTCGCTCGCCGGCACTGCCGGTCCCCGGATAGAACGGAAACTGATGAGTCGACGCGTAGAACACCTCGGCGTCGTTTTCGAAACTGTGCTGGGTACCGTTGCCGTGGTGGACATCGAAGTCGAGCACGGCGATGCGGCGAATCCCTTTCGCGCGCGCCGCGATGAGGCCGACGCCGATGTTGTTGATCAGACAGAAGCCCATCGCCTGCGCGTGCTCGGCGTGATGGCCCGGTGGCCGGACGAGCGCAACGGCGTGATCGACCTTTCCGTCCAGCACCCGGTTGACCCCTTCGACCAGGGCGCCGGCTGCGGAGCGCGCGGCCAGCATCGACAGGGGCGTGATGTAGGTGTCAGGGTCGAGAAAGCCGCCACCGGACGACGCCGCGCGATCGAGCATCGCCACATAGCTCGGATCGTGGACGCGATGGATCATCGCCTCTGGTGCCGGCGGGGCCGGTTCCGGCGTAAGGCCGAGGTCCGAGGACTTGATCGCCTCGAGAATGGCGGTGACGCGTTCCGGACGCTCGGGATGGCCTTCGGATCGATGCCCGATTTGCTCAGGGTTGGCGAGAAGGGCTATCACTCGAGGGTACGGGTGCGGAAGCGCTCGAGCTCCAGCGGTGCGTGACGATCGATGCCGGCTTTCTGACACGCGGCGAGGACCTGCTGCTCGGACGTGTCGATCCCTTCGATATCCGGAAGCAGCAGTGCCTGCCGATCGCGGTGGCGAACGATGACCCCGTAGGTGTGCGGGTCGAGCCCCGCGATATCGGTCACGGGCTCGGGCGGATCGAGCAACTGAACCTTGATCGTCAGCGCACTCACCTCGTCGAGCCGCACGGGGTCGAATCGCGGATCACGCACGGCGGACGCGACCGCATACCGAATCAACTCATGGGCCGCGGTTGCCTCGGTCGGCCGCACGCTGCCGACGCAACCACGCAACTCGCCATGCTTCCGAAGCGTCACGAAAACCGCCGATGGTGCCTGGAGCTCGACCGGAATCGGCTCCGGCGGTTGGATCAATTGGCGGGTTCGCAGATAGGTGTCGATGGCATAACGACCCAGCGTCTGAATATCGAGCACCACTTTTTGGGTGTCCGACGCGGTGAATGCAACGACCGGGTAGCCGACACCGAAGGGACCTTCATAGCTGAGGACCTCGGACGTGAGATTTGCTGCGCGCCCCGCGCCGAGCAGGATCGCGAGCGGGCGAAGACCACACTCGCCGGCCTCCTCGACGAGGTCCGGATCCAGCGCCTCGATCTGCTCCCACGCCCGCGCGCGAAGGGCGTCGATCACCAGCCGATCGAAGACCGGCCCTTCCGGGCGGAATCCGTAGGGCGCGTCCGGCGTCAGGCGATGCGACAGATCGCCGGAGGCGATCAGGATGGCGGAGCGGTCCTGGAGTCGATGCTGCAACCAGGCGCCGAATTCGACGAACCTGTGGAGCGGCCAGCCACTGACGCCGAGGAAGATGCAGCGCTTGTTCGCCATCGTGCGCGCCAGCCCGTGCAGCGGAACCACCACGCCATGATCGAGCTCGGTCTGCTCCGCCCACGTCAGCGAGAATCCCGCCCGCTGCCCATCGACGACCAGCGCGGCCGCGAGCGCCACGTCAATCTCCGCCTCGACCCGGATCTGGGGTGCCCGAAAGCGGGACAGGTCGCCGGCGGCGTGGGCCGCTCGACGAACCGGCAGCGACGTCATGCTCGACGGGCTATGCGGCGAGATCACGACCGCGAGCGCGGCATCAACCGCCGACAGGATGCCGTCGAGCTGCCGCATGGCATCAGCGGTCGCCCGGACCCGCTCCGACTGCGCGCCGCCAACTTCGGTCAGCAGGATGGGGGGATGAGCAACGAGGGCGCCGGCGAGGAAGCCGGAGATGGGTTTAGCCTCGGGCCGTCGCGGGCTCCGGCCGGAGAGCGTTGATCGCGTCACGATACTGCCGTGCCGCCGCGTGCGCGGCATCCGCGTAGTCGGCGCCTGCCGACGCGAACAGGATGCCACGTGAGATCGGGATGATCGCCCCTCGCCCATCCGCTCGGAGCGCCGCCTTGAGCGCAGCCGCGAGGTCGGCACCCTGCGCGCCGATACCGGGGACGAGCAACAGGCGGTCCCCCGCGATCTGGCGCACGTCCCGCAGCTCGGCCGGCGCGGTCGCCCCAACGACGAAGGCGACGTTGCCGTGATGGTCCCAGCGGACGCCGGCACGGGCGATATGCCTGTAAAGGGCCTCGCCGTCGCTGCGCAGATGCTGGAACTCCGTCGCCCCCGGGTTCGATGTCCGGCACACGATGAAGACTTCCTTCTCCTTGTGCGCCAGGAAGGGCGCGACCGAGTCATAACCCAGGTAGGGGTGGACGGTGACGGCGTCGGCGCCCCAAGCCTCGAACATCGCGTGCGCGTACGCCTGGGCGGTGCTGCCGACGTCGCCACGCTTGGCATCGAGGATGACCGGGCGGTCTTTGGGCAACGCGGCCAGCGCCTTATCCAGCAACCAGCTGGCCTCCCTCCCCCATAGCTCGTAGAACGCCAGGTTGAGCTTGTAGGAGGAGACCGAATCGCCAACGGCCTCGACGATGGTCTGTACGAATTCGGCGATGCCCGCCGGCGAGCGTTCGATCGATGGCGGCAGCAGGTCGGGTTCGGGGTCAAGGCCGAGGCAGAGGATCGAGCCGGTAGCGTCCTCGCTGGCCTGCAATTTTGACTTAAAGGTCATATTCGGACCCAAGTTTAGTGGGTAGAATTCGACCGTGCCCCAGACGACCATGCAGGTCACCCTTCCGGAGATGGGTGAGTCGGTCACCGAGGGGACCATCGCCAAGTGGCTGAAGCAGCCGGGCGACCAGGTTCGCGAAGGCGAAGGCCTCGTCGAGGTCACCACCGACAAGGTGGATGCCGAGGTCCCCGCGCCCGCGAGCGGGACCCTCGTGAAGATCCTCGCCGAGGCAGGAAAGACCGTTGCCGTGGGATCGGCGCTGGCGGAAATTGCCGTCGGTGCGGAGGGCGACGCGGCCGCGAAGAAGGCCCCCGCGCCAACATCCGCGTCCGACAAGGACCCCACCCTGCCCTCCCCCAAAAGCGGGGAAGGGAAAACGACGGCGGCGACGGCGCCCAATGGTGGCGTGAAAGATGCTGGACCGAAGGCCGAGGTCACAGAGGGCGCCGAGTTGCTGGCGAAGGCAAAGGGCATCGACCTGGCGACCATCAAGGGTAGCGGGCCCGGTGGCTCGATCCGACGTCGCGATGTCGCGGAGGCGATCGAACAGCAGCAAAAAGCCCCTACCCTGCCCGCCCCCGTGGAAAAGGCCCCCGCTGTGCCAGCCCCCGCAAGCGAGGAAGCGAAAGAGGCCCCCACCCTGCCCTCTCCCGTAAGCGGAGGGACACCGGCTGAGGCACCCGCGCCGGCGCAATCGCTGACCGGATCCATCCCGTTGCGCGGTGCAGCCAGCGCATTGGTCAAGTACATGGAGGAAAGCCTCCAGGTGCCGACGGCGACGAGCTTCCGCACCGTGCGGGTGGATGTGCTCGACCAGCGCAGGCGCCAGCTTAGCCAGAGCATGCAGGCCGCTGGGCGCCCCGAGAAGATTTCCTACACGCACCTGATCGCATTTGCAATCACGCGCGCGGTCAAGGACGTCCCATCGATGACGGTGACGTTTGATCGGGTCGATGGCAACCCGGCGCGGGTGGCGCGTGGGGTCCACCTCGGACTCGCGGTCGACGTGCAGCGCCAGGACGGCAGTCGCATGCTGCTGGTGCCCGTGATCCGCGACGCCGATCGCCTCGACTTCGCCGCGTTCCGCGATCAGTACGAAACGCTGGTCTCAAAAGCCCGCATCGGGAAGCTCGTCGCCGACGAGCTGGCCGGCGCCACCATCGTTCTGACCAACCCCGGCGGCATCGGCACGATGGCGTCTGTTCCTCGGCTGATGAAGGGCCAGGGCACGATCGTCGCCACGGGTGCAATCGGATATCCGCCGGAGTTTAGCGCGATCGCCGACAGCGGGCTGCGCCAGCTCGGGGTCTCCAAGGTAATGACGATGACGAGCACGTATGACCACCGGGTCATCCAGGGCGCCGAGTCGGGTGAGTTTCTCCGTCGCATCGATGAGCTGCTCTCGGGCGCCGACGGCTTCTACGAGTCGATCTTCGAGTCGATGCGCTTGGCGCCGCCCGCCGGGATCAGCGAGCCGGCGCGAGCCGTCACCGGAGCGGGGGACGCGGCGGTTGCGGCGCCGACAACCGCGGAAGCCGAGCTGCTGCGGGCGGTGGCCGCTGGGATGGCACTGGTCGCGGCGTACCGGAGTCACGGACACCTCGCCGCTCGGCTGGACCCGTTGGGGAGCGCGCCGCCCGGCGACCCCTCGCTCGATCCCGTGAACCATGGCCTGACGCCGCAGCTGATGGAAGCCGTGCCGGCCGCCGTGCTCCGGGTCCGCGTTCCCGGAGAAAACCTGGCCGAGGTTCTCATGCATCTGCGCGAGACGTACTGCTCCACGATCGCCTACGAGATCGAACACATCTCTAGCCACGAGCAACGCAACTGGCTGCGCGAGCGGATCGAGTCCGGGCGATATCGTCAACCGCTCAGCCCTGAACGCAAGCTGCAATTGCTGGGACGACTCACGAAAGTCGAGGCGATGGACCGTTACTTGCGCAGGGCCTTTCTCGGCCACAAGACGTTTTCAATCGAGGGCCTCGATTCGATGATCGTCATGCTCGAGGAGACGCTGCAGTTGCTGTCCGACAACGGCACCCGCCAGGTGGTGATGGGCATGGCGCACCGCGGCCGCCTTAGCGTGATCGCCCACGTCGTGAACCGCACCTACGAGTCGCTTCTGGTGGAGTTCGAGCAGAGCAAAGATCGGCTGGAGGGCGGCGACGTCACCGGCGATGTCAAGTATCACGCCGAGGCCGAAGGCACCTACGTCACTCCGAACGGCAAGCAGGTCTCGGTCAGTCTGCTCGCCAATCCCAGTCACCTGGAAGCGGTTGACCCCGTCGTCGAGGGCTGGACCCGCGCTGAGCAGACGCGGCGCAAGGGATCCGAGCCCCATTTCGATCGGACCGGCACCGTCCCGATCCTGATCCACGGCGACGCTGCCTTCCCCGCGCAGGGAGTCGTGTCAGAAGTCCTCAACCTGTCAAAGCTCGAGGGCTACACGACCGGCGGCACGCTGCACATCATCGCCAACAACCAGCTGGGCTTCACCACCGACCCCGAGGAGGGGCGCTCGACCCGCTACGCCTCGGACGTGGCCAAGGGCTTCGACCTGCCGATCATCCATGTGAATGCGGATGACATCACCGCCTGCGTGAGCGCGGTTCGCCTCGCGACCGCCTTCCGGCAAAAGTTCGGGCGCGACGTCGTCATCGACCTGATCGGTTACCGGCGCTTCGGTCACAACGAAACCGATGAGCCGGCCTACACCCAGCCGCTCATGTACGACGCGATCAAAGAGCACCAAACGGTACGAGAGATCTTCGCGGCGCAACTGATCGAAGAGGGCCTGCTGACCGCTGATGACGCGCGGGCGCGCGCCGAGGCCGCCGAGGCACGACTCGCCGATGCCCACCAAAACGTCAAGGCCAGCGCGGCTCACGCGCCCCAGGTGAGCCGCCCACCGATGGACGCGAGCCCCGAGCCCGATATCAAGACCGCCCTGCCCGCCGAAGCGCTCGAATCACTCAACCGCCAACTGCTGGCCGTGTCGGACCGCTTCACGGTGCACCCCAAGCTGCTCCGGCAGATGGAGCGGCGCAAGACGCCGCTGGCCGAGCGCGAAATCGACTGGGCGCAGGCGGAGGAGCTCGCCTTTGCCACGCTGATCACGGGCGGCATCCCGGTGCGGCTCACCGGGCAGGACACGGAGCGCGGAACATTTAGTCAGCGACACCTGGTCTTCCACGACGTCCGCACCGGCAAGACGTGGGCGCCCATCCAGCACCTGGTCGGCGCCAGCGCGACCTTCGAGCTGCACAACAGCCCGCTGTCCGAGTACGCCGCCCTCGGCTTCGAGTATGGCTACAGTTCCGATGCCTCCGAGGCGCTCGTCTGCTGGGAAGCGCAATTCGGCGATTTCGGCAATGGCGCGCAGATCATCATCGACCAGTTCATCGTCTCGGGGCTGGCGAAGTGGGGACAGTCGTCGCGACTCACCCTGCTCCTTCCCCATGGGTATGAAGGCGGCGGACCCGAGCATTCGAGCGCGCGGCTGGAGCGCTTCCTCCAGCTGGCCGCCGAGGGCAACATCCGCGTCTTTTATCCCAGCACCCCGGCGAACTACTTCCACGCACTGCGCCGTCAGGCGTTGCACAGCCGGCCGCGGCCGCTGGTCATCATGACCCCCAAGAGCCTGCTGCGACTGCGGCCGTCGTGGTCCAAGCTGGAGGACCTGAGTGTGCACAGCTTCCGCCGCCTGATCGATGACCCGTCGATGGAGCAACATCGCGACGATGTCCGCCGCATCATCCTCTGCACCGGCAAGATTTATTACGACCTGATCGCGAGCCCCTTGCGCGCCGAGGCGCAGGACCTGGCCATCATCCGCATGGAGTTGCTCGAGCCCTTCCGCTCGGACGACGTGCTCTCGGCGATTGCGAAGTACCCAAACGTGCGACAGCTGACCTGGGTCCAGGAGGAGCCGATGAACATGGGCGCCTACTGGCACGTCAAGCGACGCCTCGAGCCCAAGCTGCCTAAGCACCTCACCCTCAACTACGTCGGCCGGCCGGAGCGAGCCAGCCCCAGTGAGGGCTATGCGATTGCCGCCGAGAAGCAGGAAGCGAAGATCGTCCAGGCGGCGCTGGCGTCTAAACCGGACGAGACCCGGGCACCCACTTCGGGATAAAATTCAGCGCAATGCGGCTGTCGCTCGACTGGATGAACCTGTTCGGCGGGCTGACCCCGGCCCAGATCACCTCGGTCATCGTGGTGGCGGTGATCTTCACCGTTGCGGCCGGGCTCGTGCTGCTGGCGCTGATCGCCTTTGGCGTCCGGGCGGGGCTGATGGCCCCGAGCTACAGCACCCGCCTCCCGGAGGCCTCCTCGGCTGAATTGGGCGCCTTCCTCGGTGGGGCCGCCCTCGGGATGATCTCGATCCTGATCATGACCTTCCTCGGCTTCGCCGAGAACGATCTCGACAATCCGCTCTTCCTGCCCTTGGCCGTGGGGCCGATCTTGCTGGGTGGCTTGCTCTTCATCACCGGAGCCGGCCTGGCCTTCCGGACTATTCGGCGCCGCCGTACGAACCCGGCCTAGACCGAAACCACCGAGCGTCCTCCCCCGTTCACCTTCCAGACGGATAGTGGTCTCAAACTTGACAAGCGACATTGTGGCTTCGTATTGTAGTGACAACGACAGTATCACTAACAATAACAAGGAAAGCACAGGCAATGAACGCCCAGGACGGCCGAGCGATGTTCGAACTCCAACTGGAGCTGCACACTCGGGCGATCGGGCGCCGGCCGAACATCAATGCCGACGACGTCATTGATGTGCACGAGTTGCTCGTCGCTCACGACGGGGACCTGAAGAGCCTCTTCGCTCCGCAGGCTTAGACTCGACGGCGTGCCGCTGACCAAAGACACGGTCACCGCCTGGCTGGCAGCCTACGTCCGGGCGTGGGAAACTTACGATCCAGACTCGATCGGTGATCTCTTCACTGAAGACGCGACCTATGCTTACCACCCCTTCGAGGAACCCGTGCGCGGCCGGCTCGCGATCGTCGCCTCCTGGCTCGAGCCCAAGGACGCGCCGGGCACCTACGAGGGACGCTACGAGCCGATCGCCATCGAGGGCGATCTCGCGGTGGCGCATGGACGGAGCCGCTACTTCAAGGATGCTTCCAAAGCTGAGCTCGTCCGTGAGTACGACAACATCTTTCTGATCCAGTTCGACGACCGCGGCCGGTGCCGATCGATCCGCGAGTGGTTCATGGGCCGGCGCGGGCAACCGCCGGCGTAAGACCGGCGCGACGTTGATCCGCGCTCAGGAGCGGTTGGTCAGGATGACAATTAGGACGACAACGCCCAAGATAACGATCGCCCCGAGCCCGAACAACCACATCGGAGCACCCACTGGGCCGTACATGATTCGAAGCTTAGGCCGTCAAAACAAAGTCGGCGAGACAGGATCTGAAACTTTGGCTACCCCTTCTTGGAAAGGCCCCACAAGCGTGCCTCACGTACAGATCGGTAGCAACTAACGGTGCTCGCGAGCAACGCCTCCAGCTTGGCTTTGGCCCCGTCTGGTCGGGAACGCGTCAACGCCGCACCCGCACAATGGCAAACCCAATCACCCAAATCACGGTGGCGATTGCCAGCCAAACCCATAACGCATTGCCGACGCGAGGGTAGAGCAGGATGGTCGCCAGAATGAGCACTACGGCGCTGATGACGATCTGCCGATTCACGCTCCCAAGCTACGCAGCACCGGAAGGGCCGTCAAGGCTTCTGTAAGTTGACCCAAGTCGCGTCCCCGCTTTGCGGCTGAGATCGCCAGCCGTCTTGTTGATGGTGAAGCCGAAACCGTATTCAAAAGAGAGTCGGGGAGACAGGATTTGAACCTGCGGCCCCCTGAACCCCATTCAGGTGCGCTACCAGGCTGCGCCACTCCCCGACGCGGCGCTTATTCTACGTCTCTTCTCCGCGCTTCCTGAAGACCAGTCGAATCGGCGTCCCCTGGAATCCGAAGGCCAAGCGGAGCTGCGTCTCGAGGTAACGCCGGTAGGAGAAGTGGACGAGCTCCGGGTCGTTTACGAAAAAAACAAAGGTGGGCGTGGTGGCCTCGGCCTGCGTGACATAGAGCACCTTGAGCCGCTTCCCCTTGTGCGTAGGGGGTTCGCGCTTGCCTAGATTGGTGCGCAACCAGCGATTGAGCTCGGGCGTGGCAACCCGGCGTTTGCGTTCCTCGACCACCTTGAGGGCGACCTCGAGCGGCTGCGCCACCCGCTGGCCCGTCTTCGCCGACACATATGAGATCGGCGCCCAGGGCGCAAAGCTTAAGGCGTCCTTGATCTTCTTGCGCCAGACCTTCTCCTCTTTCTCTTCGGGAGCGAGGAGGTCCCACTTGTTCAGCACCAGGACGAGTCCGCGGCCCGCCTCGACAACGTAACCGGCGATGTGGGCATCCTGCGCCGTCAATCCCTCCCTCGCGTCGATCACCACGATCCCGATATCGGCGCGTTCCATCGCGCGCAGCCCGCGCAGCAGCGAGTATTGCTCGACGCCCTTTGTCAGGCCAGGCCGCCTGATGCCGGCGGTGTCGACCAGCAAGACACGCTTGCCCTGAAACGTCACCGTCGTGTCGACCGGGTCGCGCGTGGTCCCCGGGACGGGCGTCACCAGGCTTCGTTCGTCGCCGATCAGCGCATTCACCAGCGATGACTTCCCCACGTTCGGTCGCCCCAGGATGGCCACTCGGCCGGCCAGCTTGTCATCGACCAGCTCGGGCGTTGGCGGTGGCAACCGCTCCACTACCGCATCGAGCAGGTCGCCGCTGCCCGTGCCGTGCAACGCTGAGATGACCCAGGGGTCGCCTACCCCGAGCTCATAGAACTCGCTCGCCAGCACCTCCCGGCCCCGGCCGTCGGCCTTGTTGGCGACCACCAGCACCGGGGTTCGCGATTTGCGCAACAGCTCCGCAATGTCGCGATCGATGGCGGTCAGGCCTTCCCTCACATCGAGCACGAACAACACCAGGTCCGCTTCCTCGATGGCGAGCCGGCTCTGTTCCTCCATGCGGCGCCGCAACTCGCGCTGCGCCGGGACCTCGTCACGGTCCTTGCCGAGAACCAGTCCGGCGGTATCGACAATGACGAACTTGCGGCCCTGCCACTCGCTCTCCGCGTACAGCCGGTCCCGCGTGAGTCCGGCCATCGGATCGACGATGGCTCGGCGCTCGCCGAGAATCCGATTGAACAGGGCGGATTTCCCCACGTTCGGGCGCCCGACGATCGCCACTAAAGGCAGCGCCATCAGGTGTGGGTGGGGATTATCAACATTTGGTGTATCTCGGCAGGGGGCTTTGTGAAAACCCGAACCTATAATAGGCACCGTGTCGGACGGCCGGGTGGTTCTGAAAGAGAACCGGATCATGATGGTGTCCGATGAGATGGGCGACATCCCGGCCGGAAACACGAAAGGGCTCGGTCTCTACTTTTCTGATACCCGCTTCCTCTCAGCCTATGAGTTCCGGCTCAACCGGTTACAGCCGATCCTCCTCTCGGCTTCCGTCGACGAGAGCTATGTGGCCACCTTCCAGATGGTCAACCCCGTGCTCCTCCTCGACGAAGGCAAACGCCGGATTCCTCAGCAGAGCCTGAGCATTCGTCGCAGTCGCTTCATCTACGGGGGGCTGCACGAACGGATCGGTGTCCAGAACTGCGGTACCGAGCCGGTCGAGATCGAATGCTCACTCCGGATCGAGGCCGACTTCCGCGACATGTTCGACGTCCGCGGCTACAAGGTGCAGACTCGCGGCACGCTGCGAACTCCCGACATTGGTGAGCGGGGCATTACTTTCACCTACGACGGCCAGGATGGCGTCCTACGGCACACCGATGTGGTCGTCGACCCCACGCCCCGCACGCTTCACGAGGACGGCACGCTCAGCTGGCACTTCCACCTGGAGCCGAAAGATACCGTCACCGTCGTGGTCGACGTCATCCCGGTGATTGGGGAGAGCGAGCCGATGCTGGGCTACCGTTACGATGATGCGCTGCAGGCGCTGCAGGGATCCTACCGCCGCTGGCATGACAACACGACCAGGATCCGTACCGACAATGCCTTCCTGGACCGGGGCCTGCTCCGCCGCAGCCAGATGGACCTGCGGATCCTGCTCGAAGAGTTCGAGAGCGGCATCTTTCCGATGGCGGGCATCCCGTGGTTCTCGGCACCATTCGGGCGCGATGCCCTGATCGCGTCCATCCAGACCCTGATGCTCAATCCGGAAGTCGCCCGGGGAACTTTGCGCTACCTGGCACAGCATCAGGGTCGCAAGGTCGACCCGTCACGCGAGGAGGAGCCCGGCAAGATCCTCCACGAGGCGCGCTACGGCGAGCTGGCGAACCTCAAACTGATCCCGCACACGCCCTACTACGGATCCGTCGACAGCACGCCGCTCTTCCTGGTCACCGCGGTCGAAATGATGGACTGGCTCAACGACCAGGATCTTTTCGTTGAGCTCCTGCCCGCAATCCTGGGCGCCCTCAAATGGGTCGACCTCTACGGTGATCACGACCACGACGGCTTCGTCGAGTACGCCGAGCGCGCCAGCGGCGGCGTGCGCAACCAGGGTTGGAAAGATTCGCACGACTCGCTGCTCTACCCGGACGGACGCCCGGCGGAGTTGCCCGTGGCCCTGGTCGAAGTGCAGGGCTACGTCTACCAGGCGAAGGTCGGGCTGAGCCGGATCCTCGAACGGCTCGGCCAACCGGTGATGGCGGAGCGGCTGGCGCGCGAGGCCGCCGAGCTGAGGCGCAGATTCGAGCTCGCATTCTGGCTCGACCGCGAGCAGTTCTACGCCCAGGGGCTCGATCGACAGAAGGTACCGATTCCGTCGATCACCTCGAACCCGGCGCACGGCCTCTGGGCCGGCATCATCGATCCGGAGCGCGCCGAAATCCTCAAAGATCGGTTGATGGCGCCGGACATGTTCTCCGGCTGGGGCATCCGCACGCTCTCCGCCGACTCGCCACACTACAACCCGATGAGTTATCACAACGGCACCATCTGGCCACACGACAACTCGATCGCAGCCGCTGGCTTGCGCCGCTACCGGCACGCCGACGCGGCGGGCCAGGTGATCGAGGGCATCATGGAAGCCGGCATCCGCATGCCGGACCACCGCTTGCCCGAGTTGTTCTGCGGATTCCGCCGCGACATGCACTACAACAACGGTCCCGCCGAATACCTGGTGTCCTGCAATCCGCAGGCCTGGGGCGCGGGGGCAGCCTTCCACTTGATGCAAACCGCGCTTGGCATCGTCCCCGACACGACCGCCGGCCGCATCTACCTGAACCCCATCCCGTTCGGGCAGGCGCGCAGCATCGAGATCCGCGGGATGCGGGTCGGGAATGGCAAGCTCTCCTTCAAGGTGGATTACAACGGCGGCCGGCCGCACGTTGACGTCATGGAGAAGCCCGACGACCTGGCCGTCATCCTCGATGAACCGCCGCTCATCACGTAATTAGCAACTTGGCCATCGGGGCGCGCGTTGGTCTCCTGCACTACACGTGCCCACCCATCATCGGCGGGGTGGAAACGATCCTCTATGAGCAGGCGACCCGGCTCGCCGCGCGTGGCCACGCCATTACGGTCCTCAGCGGGCGCGGTGGTCCGTTTCCTTCTGCCGCAGGCGGCATCAAGCTGGTCATCATTCCCGAACTCGATTCCAAGTACCCGGAAGTGAGCGCCATTCGCGACGGGCTCGATCGCGGACACGTTCCGCCGGGCTTTGCTCCGCTGCAAGCGACCATCGAGCGCCGGCTGGAACCCGCGATGACGGAACTCGATTCGCTAATCGTTCACAATGCCCTCAGCCTGCACTTCAACCTGCCGCTGACCGCGGCCCTCTGGAAGATCGCGGAACGGGAACATACGCGCATCATCTCCTGGGTCCACGACCTGAGCTGGGTCAACCCCCTCTACCGCCCCTTGATGCAGGACCGCGAGCCCTGGAATCTGCTGCGCCGGCCGCATCCGAAGATCACTTCGATTTTCGTCTCCGGCCAGCGACTCGACGAGTGGCGGGAGTTGACCGGCGTCGACGTCGACGCGAACCAGGTCATCCCGAACGGCATCGACCCGGCGGCGCTGTTCAAGTTGGGCCCAGTCGCGAAAGAGCTCGCCGAGCGCTTCGGCCTCGGCGGTAGCGATGTCGTGTTGCTCGCCCCGGTGCGGATCACCCGACGGAAGAACCTCGAGTGGGCGATCGAGGCCGCCGCTGCCGTTCGGGCATCGGGACGGAGCGTCCAACTGCTGATCACGGGACCTCCAGGCCCGCACAACCCGCTCGCGCTCGAGTATGTACAGGAACTGAAACAACTCACGGAAGTGATGGGGATGGAGGAATCGGTGCGCTTCCTCTTCGAGCAGAAATCAAGCGCGACGGACGGCTACGCCATCGACGCGGCAACACTCTCTGACCTTTATATGCTGTCTGACGTGGTCACACTCCCGAGCTCGAGCGAGGGATTCGGACTTCCCCTGGCGGAAGCGGCGATCTTTCGTGTCCCCGTGGTCTGCACCGACCTGCCCGCCTTTCGCGAGGTCGCGCCCGAGGGCGTGACATTCGTGCCCCTCGCAGACGGACCAGCGGCGTTTGCGGCCGCCGTGCTGCAGGCGCTCGAATCGCCCGTCGCCCGGCTACGCCACCGCGTCATCAACGCGCTCGCCTGGGACCGTATCGTAGCCGAGCGCATCGAACCGCTGCTGTCCAGTACGTGAGCCACTACCGCGTCCTGATCCCGACCACGAATCCGGCGCGGTCGGGCCCGCTGCTCAAGGCGGTCTCGCCCTTCCTCAATGCCGAGGACTCGCGCGGCACCCTGCTGGGAGTCATCGAAATGGCGCCGGAACGCGCGCTGAGCGAAGGCGTGGAGGTGGCGCGGGCGTACCGCGCGCTGCTCTCCCGCATCACGCGCTACGCGGAGCGGGGGCCGGGAGAGCTTCGTGGCCAGGTCCGGATCGCCCATGTTGCGGCGCAAGGGATCCGCGAGGCTGTGCTGGAAACCGACACCAACCTGCTGGTGCTCGAGGCGGGCAGCAGCCAGGAGCGCGACGGCCTCTGGGTGAACGCGGTCGAGGACTTGCTCGTCGACCCACCGTGCGATGTTGCCCTGGTGCGGCCGGAGACCGCGCCGATCAAAAGCGTGCTCGTGCCAGTTCGAGGTGGCCCAAGTGCCGAGCTCGCCTTGCGACTGGCGGCCACCGTGTGTAAGCAAACCGGCGCCGAGCTGTGTGTTCTCCACGTCTACAACCCGCGGATCTCGGACGAGTCACGCCAGCGCGAGGAAAAGGCGTTCCTCAAGCTGTCGAGCGCGGTGGACGTGCCGGTGCGGCGGATTACCCTCTTCTCCACCGCGGTTCGGGAAGCGATCGTGCGCGAGGCGGCGCAGCATCAGCTCGTGGTGCTGGGCGCGACGATGAGTCTGATGCACCGACCGATGGTGCTTGGCGCGCCGGTCGGCCGCTTGCTGCGGCGGCTGCCGGGCAGCGTGATGGTGGTCAAGACGGCGGCGCCGGTGACCGAGCTCAAGGATCCGGATCGTCCCTTCCGTGTCGAGAGCCGCGCCGCGGCGGCGGAGCGCGTCGATCGCTGGTTCGCCGAGAACACCTTCCACAGCCGGGAGTTCGGTGACCTGCGGCGGCTCGTCGACCTGAAGCAGCGGCAGGGCGCGACCATCAGCCTCGGGCTGCCAACGCTCAACGAACAAGCCACCATCGGCAAGGTGATCCGCACCTTCAAGACGGCGCTGATGGACCGGGTCCCGCTGGTCGACGAGATCGTGGTCATCGACTCTGGGTCGACCGATCGCACGGCCGCGATTGCCGAGCGGGCCGGCGTGACGGTCGTGCAGCACAGCGAGATTCTCCCCCGGTACGGCGCCTTCCAGGGAAAAGGCGAAGCCCTCTGGAAGAGCCTCTTCACGCTCAAGGGCGACCTCATCTGCTGGGTCGACACGGACATCAGCAACATCCATCCGAAATTCGTCTACGGCCTCCTCGGGCCACTGCTGAGCGACCCCGGGATCCATTACGTCAAGGGCTTCTACCGCCGTCCGTTGAAATTCGGCACCGAATTCCAGGCCCAGGGCGGCGGACGCGTCACCGAGCTGGCCGCGCGGCCGCTGCTGAACCTGTTCTTTCCGGAGCTCTCGGGCCTGGTGCAGCCGCTCTCGGGTGAGTACGCCGGGCGCCGCCGTGTGCTGGAAAGCGTGCCGTTCTTCACCGGCTATGGGGTGGAGCTCGGATTGCTGCTCGCCATGTCGGAGGCGTACGGACTCCGCTCCATCGCGCAGGTCGACCTCGGCATGCGGGTGCACCGAAATCAGACCTTGTTCGACCTCTCGAAGATGGCCTTCGCGATCATGCAGGTCGGTCTCAAGCACCTCGGTGACAGGCACCGCATTCACCTGCTCGAGGAAGTCAACAAGACGATGAAGCTGATCCACTACGAGGACGAGCGCTACTGGATCGAACAGAAAGAGATCGAGGACCAGGAGCGCCCCCCGATGAACACCGTGCCCGAGTACTTCCTGGCGCGGCATCGGGCCCAACCCATCTCGGAGTAGCCGGTTACGTAGCGACTACGCATAATCGATCGATGCGACGCGGCTACCTCGCGCTCATCACGCTGGCCCTGATCTGGGGCGCCGCGTTCCTCTTCATCAAGCTTGCCGTGCGCGACATGAGCCCGGCGACGCTGGTGCTGGCTCGGGCATTTTTCGGCGCGCTCACCCTCGGCGTGATCTTTGCGGTGCGCCGGCAAACGCCCTTCCCACCCGGGACCCGGTCGCGCCTGCTGCCGTTCCTTACGATGGCCATCGTCGGCAGCCTCGTCCCCTGGGGCGCCATCGCCTTCGGTGAGCAGTCGATCAGCAGCGCGCTGGCCAGCATCCTGAACGCGACCACGCCGTTGTGGACGGCGGTGTTCGCCTACTGGGTCACACCCGCCGAGCGGCCGAGCGGGCTCAATTATCTGGGCGTGGCGATCGGATTCCTCGGCACCGGGATCCTGATCGCTCCCGATCTCATCGGCCAGCCCTTGCGCGCCACCACGATAGGGACACTGGCGGTCGCCGGGGCGGCGTGCAGCTACGCCGTGGCGGCCCTCGTGCAGCGACGACGGCTACGAGGCGTGAGCCCCCTGCAGGTCGGCTTCTGGCAGCTGGCGCTCACCGCTCCCTTGGCCCTCGCCGTGGCGTTGCCCACGATTGGCGCGACCCACCTGCAGGTGGCGTCGATCGCCGCCCTGCTCTTCCTCGGTGTGGGCGCCTCGGGGATCGGTTTCCTTCTCTATTACTTCATGATGAACACGCTCGGTGCCACCCGCGCGACGACCGTGACCTTTCTGCTTCCGATCACCGCGGTCTTCTGGGGTGCCAGCCTGCTCCGCGAGGCGATCACCATCCCGATCGTTGCCGGCATGGTCGTGATCCTGCTGGGGGTCTTCCTGACCAGCCGGCCTCGCCGGCCAGCGGCCGTGACCGCAGACCGCGGGGTGGCCTGAATCTCATCTGGCGAGCGTAGAATCTCGCGTTGACATGCGCCCTCGTGCCCTCGCCTTGATTGCCCTGGTGGTGACGCTCGGCGCCTGTTCCAATCCGATGACCGGCGGGCCGGCGAGCCCGACACCAGCGGCGACCGTGACGCCCTCCCCCACACCGACGCCCATCCCCTCGCCGACCGTTGTCAACGGACAAATCGTGGTCTCCAACCTCGACCCCGACGGGGCCGCGGTGGTCGCCGGGATCCTCTATCCGCCGACCGGGGGCGGCTGCAGCACGAACGGCAAGTACGAGGCCTGCCCGGTCACCGATGGGCTCGCCCAGCGACTCGATTCGAACCCGCTCAAGGCGGCCGAACCGCTCTGCCGCTGCCAGAACACCTACCAGTCGCGAACGATCACCTCGACCCCGCTGCCCGAAGGCAACCCCGGCGCGATCGCGCACGTCGTTCTCGACTTCGGTGGATCGACCGCCAAGCTGGATGTCACGGTGCTGCAGACCGCCACCGGCTGGTATGCGAGCGACACCAGTTGTACCGGACAGGATGCGCAGGCGACCTCCATCTACGCCGCCGCACCGCCGCCCTGCGGCTAGCCCGAGCCCGCGACCTGGTCGACCTGCAGCGGCTCTTCCTGGAATGCCTTGGCGTCGTCCAGACGCCAGGAGCGAGCGTCGCGGAGCACGCCGTTCTGCACGGAGGCCACCAGGTAGCTGTAGAAGGACCAGGCGTGCTCGGCGTCGAATCGGGACGGGACGGGCGGATGGTCGGGGTGGCTATGGGCAAAGCCGATGATCTCCAGGCCACGTGCCTCCGAATCCTTCTGGACGCGCAACTGTTCCAGGGGGTCGAGGGCATACCGGTCCCAGGGCCGGTCGGTGATGATATTGCGCATGCCGCGGAATTCGACGACCTCGTGGTCGGCGCCGTCGACCCTGCCGATCAGCGCCCCGCAGGCTTCATTGGGATAGCCCGATTCGAGATGCCCCCGCATCTGGTCCATCACGGACTGCGGGATTCGCAGCGTCAAAACTTCGAGCGGTAGAGTCCCGAGCTCAAGTAGCGGTCGCCGCCATCCGGGAAAACCATCACAAAGACGCCTTCCGAGGTGCGGCGGGCGACCTCGCGTGCCGCGTAGAGCGCCGCGCCCGACGAGTTCCCGACCAATAAGCCTTCGGAGCGGGCCAGGTCGTGCGCCAGCTCATAGGCGGCTTCCGTCGGCACGCTGATCTTCTCGTCCTGGACACTCGGGTCATAGATGCCGGGAACGATCGAGCTCGGCATGTGCTTGAGACCCTCGAGACCGTGCAACCCGTCCGACGGCTCGGCGGCGATGACCTTGATGGCGCGGTTATGGCGTTTGAGGAATCGACCCACCCCCATCAACGTGCCGCTCGTTCCGATGCCGGCGATGAAGTGGGTGACCTCGCCGTGTGTTTGATCCAGGATCTCCGGGCCGGTGGTATCGAAATGGGCGCGCCAGTTGAAGGGGTTGTTGTACTGGTCCGGCATGAAGTAGACGCCCGGCGCCGATTCCTTGATCCGATGCGCCTCACGGATAGCGCCGTCCGATCCCTCGAGCGCCGGCGTGAAGATCGCTTCCGCGCCGAAGGCCTTGACGATCTCGCGTCGCTCCTCGTTGACGTTGGCGGGCATCACGAGCTTGACCTGGTAGCCCTTCGCCGCCCCGATCAAGGCGTAGGCGATGCCGGTATTCCCCGAAGTCGAGTCGAGGAGCACCTTCTCGACCGTCAGCTCGCCGGTCCGTTCGGCCTCCTCCACCATGCGCAACGCCGGCCGGTCCTTCACCGAGCCGCCGGGGTTGAACCACTCGGCCTTGGCGTAGAAGGTGATGTGCGGAAACTCTTTCTCGAGCAGCCGGATCCTGATCAGGGGGGTGTTGCCGATCCGCTGCAGGATCGATTGATCCGGCAGGTTCTCGAAGACGGAGAGGGCACGATGGGGCATCGAGAGTGATTTTATCGGGCGAGTTCGCCCAGGTCGCCGTTTCGATCAGGAGTTTGCCGGCCGGCTTTCGATCAGGAGGAAGACCGGGTGGTCGGCGGGATCCGGCATCAGTTCGAACTCCTTGGCCACGAAGCCGCCGTATTTCTTCCCATGCTGCTGCACGTAGGCGGCAACCAGCGGACCCCGTTGCGACGATGGGATTTCCGTGGCTTTGAAGTGGATCCTCCGGCCGTGAAACCGCAGGTCGCCCTCGCCAACGGCACGAAGGTTGCGCGCCCAGTTCGTGTTGCCGCCGGGAGCCACCAGGTAGCGCCGGCCCTCGTATTCCAGCGGCAGCACCGGCATCGTGTACTTTCGCCCAGTGGCGCGGCCGCGGATGGTCAGGCTCGGCGCCAACCGCAGCGCGGTCAGCAGCGGGTTCATGACCTTGTTGTTGAAGAAGCCCGACCTGCGGTAGGGAGCCTTTCCGTTCAAGAAAGTGCCTCCTCGAAATCAGCGAGCAAATCGTCCGGGTGCTCGATTCCGACTGAGCACCTTACCAAAGCCTCGCTGATGCCGGCCCGCGTGCGCTCCGCGGCATCGAGCCCCCGATGCGAGGTCGACGCCGGGTGGCTGATTGTCGTGGCGACGTTCCCGAGGCTGGGCATCAGCCGCACCAGCCGCAACCGGCGGATCATCGACTCGAGCGCGGTCTTGCCGCCGGCCAGCTCGAAGGACAGCAGGGCACCCGCCCCGGCCGGCAGGAGGCGCTTAGCCCTGGCGTTGAAGGGGCTGCTCTCCAGCGCGGGATAGTTGACCCGACTGATCGTTCGATGCCGCTCCAGGTACTGCGCCAGGCGGAGCGCGTTGGTTGTGTGCCGCTCCATCCGGACCGCCAGCGTGCGGATGCCGCGCAGCGTCAGCCAGGCGTCGAAGGGCCCGAGCGTCGGTCCGAAGGTGTGAGCGAACGCCCGCGCGGCTTCGATCCAGGTCGGCTTCCCGACAATCACGCCGCCGATCACGTCGGCGTGCCCACTCAGGTTCTTGGTCGCGCTGTAGATCACAACGTCGGCCCCCCAGCGGAAGGGCTGGCTGAGCGCCGACGTGGGGACGGTGTTATCGACCACGAGCAACGCGCCCGCGTCGTGAGCGATCCGGGCGAGCGCCTCGAGGTCCGGCACCCGGATCAGCGGGTTGGTGCAGATCTCGCAGAGCAGCACGCGCGTCCGATCGGTCACCACGCGCCTCACGGCGTCGAGATCCTGAAAGTCGACGATCGTAGTGGTGATGCCGAAGCGCGGCAGGTCATCGCGCAGGAACGTCAGCGTCGTGCCGTAGCAGTCGTGCGCGGCCACCAGGTGATCGGCCGCATTCATTTCACTCATCAGCGCCACTGCGATCGCAGCCATTCCCGAGCCGACCGCCACCGCATCGAGCCTGGTCGTCAGGCCGTTGCTCTCGAGGCTGGCCACTGCCGCTTCGAGTTGTCGATGATTGTCGGTCCCCCACCGGCCATAGCCGCGGTGCTCGGCCATCGCCGTATCGAGGGTCTTCAGGTCCGGGTAGCCGCTCGCCGAGCCGACCGAGATATCGGGCGTGATGGGCGCGTCTTTGCGGTCGATCGCCGGCTCGCCGGCGTGGACGGCAATCGTGTCGGGATGCGGCATCGGGTCAGCCTACCTGACGCCGCTCGTAGCGACCCAGCTGGAGCCGATCGCCCAAACGTTCCAGAACCGCAAGGCCCTTCTCGAGCTCAGCGTGATCGCCTGTGAGGAGCGCACGCTCACAGCGGACGCGTGCCGCATAGGGCACGGCACCCATCGCCTCCCAGAGGTCCAGCGAGCGCGTCAGCATGTCGCGGTCGCGTTCGACCATCCCGAGTCCGCGCCGCACCTGCGCCTCCAGTGGGCGAACGTGTCCCCCTTCCGCAAAAGCGAGGAGCTCCGTCAGCCGCTCGGACCCTGGAGGTTGCCCGGCGTCGAGCAGCAGGTTGAGGCCTCGCTCGGCACGCTCGATGCCGCTGTCGTTCAGTACCAGCTCGCGCACCACGTCCGCGATGGCACCTAGGTCCGCACCCGCGTACGCGAGCCACTGGCGGACCAGACTGTCGGCAGGAAATACCGTGAGGATCGTCTCGAGAATCTCGCGGTACGACTCGGCCAGCCGATCATCCTGACGCGCGCGAGCCACGTCGATCACGGCCATGAAGCCACGAATGGCATAGCCTGCCGGCGGCTTTCGCGCCTCGAGCCACAGCTGGCGGGCGCGCTCACCAATCTGGAGGGCTTCGTCCCACCGGCCGAGCAGTGTCAGTACGTAGGCGCGCCAAACAACCAGTTGGAGGGTCCACGCTGGAACCTGACCGGGCTGGATCTGCGCCAGGCCCTGGGCCGAAACGCGTTCCGCTTCGTCGAGGTCGCCGAGCAGCGCGCTGCTCCAGGTAACCATGCTGTGCGCATCAGTCTTCTCCGCCATGCTCAATCGGTCCTGGAAGGTCAGCCGCTGGCGGGCATATTCGCGGCTTTGCTGCCAGTCGCCAGCCATCTGGGAGGTGCTCGACAGCGCGTCGAGGGCCATGCTTTCGAGATTCGGGTCATCAACGCTGCGGGCGATCGTCACCGCCTTTTCGGCATTTACCCTGGATGCCGCGAGGTCCGCCGCCGTGGGTAGGGTCGTGCTCCCGGTCAGCCAAAACGGATAGAAGGCATCGGCCGCCATGTATCGAGCCAGGATGCGCTCGTCTGTCACCCGCGCCGCCAGCGTCCTGGCCTCCTGCCGAAATTCACGCATGGCATCAAACGAGAGGCGGTCGGTAACGGAACCCTGCGTTCGGGTGTACATGCTCAGGAGACCAGTCATCACCTGCAGCTCCTGTTCCGGCGGCCGGCCCTGCTCGCGCATCAGGCGCAGCGCGGTGAGATACGCCGGGACGGCGACGTCACTCGTCTCATGGATTTCGCCCAGGCGCTGATAGAGATCCGGCAGCTGGCTTGGATCGGCAAGTTCGATGGCGCTCCGCAGGTGGCGTGCGCCTTCGATCGTGGCCGCGGCGGCGGCCGCGACATCGGCAGCGCGGCTCAGCCAGTCGACAGCTTTCTCCCGGGTCCGTTGGGTTTCCGCCTCATCGGGGCGCTGGGCAGTGGCGATCACGGCTGCCTCGCGATAGTGGTAGCCGATCAGCTCCGCGAGCGAATCTTCGCGGTCACCGGCCAGCTCCTCCAGCCAGGCCGCCGCGGCAGCATGGAGCCGTCCGCGCTCAGCGCGGGTCAGCGTCTGATACGCCACCTCGCGGATCAAGATGTGGCGGAAAGCAAAGATATCCGTGCCAGTCGGGCGAACCAGATCCTTCTCGACCAGCTGGTCGATGGTCTGGTTGAATCCCTCGAGCGTTGGTTCGAGGGCGAGTAAACCCGGCGGCCGGAAGGCGCGTCCAAACACGGACCCGAGCTGGATGATCCGTCGCTCTTCAGATGCGAGCTGGTCGAGCCGGGTCAGCACCGTGGCCTGGACCGTATCGGGCAGCTGGTCCGCGCCTGGCCGCCCGGCAATGGACCGAACCAATTCCCCGGCGAAGAAGGGATTGCCTTCGGCGCGCCGAACGACGCGATCAACCATCTCCGCCGAGCATCCCTCGAGCAGCTGATCAACGAGCCGCGCGATATCCCGATCGTTGAGCGGCTCGAGCGAGATCGAGGTGTAGTTCCGTCGCCCTCCGCCCCACGCGGGCCGGCGATCGAGAAGCTCGGGACGGGTCAGCGCGATCATCAGCAGTGGCAGATCGCCGCGCGGCTGCATCACGAACTCGAAGAGGTCGAGCAGGCTGTCGCTCGACCAGTGGAGATCCTCGAAAACCAGCACCAGCGGCGCGCGGCGTGCGGCGATCTCGAAGAAGGTGCGCCAGGCTACCAGCAGCGCCGAGCGGTCGCTCACCTCGGTCTCGCCGGCGCCGACGGTTGCCGCCAGCAGCTCGACCTCGCGATCCAGCGCCTCTAACCCCGACCCGTCGAGCCAGTCGCGAATCGCCTGTCGCACGGTCTGCGGTTTGGCATCGTCCGGGACGCCGATCAAGCGGTACAGCACGCCCCGTAGCGGCCAGTAGGTCAGTCGCTGACCGTACGGCAGACACTGGGCAATCGCCACGGTCGTCCGGGACTCGATGGCGGGAAGCCGCTCGAGGAACTCCTCGAGCAGCCGAGTCTTTCCGACACCGGCCGGGGCGATGATGCTGACCAGATAGGGGCGCTCCTCGTCGAGGGCGCGGCGAGCCACCAGCTCGAGCTGCTGGAGGTCGGCATCGCGGCCGATCAGTGGCGTCCTCTTCGCGACCGGCGGTGGCGCGGCGCGGCCCAGCAGCGAAAGGGCTCGGATCGGTTGCGATTTGCCCCGGATATCGACCGGCATGACTGGTCCAAAGGCAAAGCCCGTCCTGATGCTTCCCACGGTGCGTTCGCCGCAGAGGATGCCCCAGGGCTCTGCGGCCTGCTGCAGCCGCGCGGCAACGTTGACGGCGTCACCACTGAGCGGAAAGTCTCCAGTCGCGCTCTCGCGGGCAGCAACCACCTCGCCGGTATTGATCCCCAAACGTATCGGGAGACGGTCGCCGAGGGCCGGATCAGCGCGCACGCGGTCGCGGAGCGCCAGCGCCGCGGCGAGGGCACGCTGCGGATCGTCGTCGTGGGTGTGCGGGAAGCCAAAGACGGCGACCACGGCATCGCCGATGAACTTCTCGAGGATGCCGCCGTGCTCGGTTACGGTCTCGCGGGCGAGGTCGTAGTAGCGGCGAAGCAGGATCCGGACATCCTCCGGGTCGAGCGCATCGCCCAATGCGGTCGATCCCGCGACGTCGGCGAAGAGGATCGTCACGACGCGACGCTCTTCAGCCACGAACGCCTACCGCTTGAGGAAGCGGACGCGTCGGCGACGGCGAAACCGGTCGCCGCCGCCTTTCGACACGACGCTGATACTGCCGTCGTTTTCGAGGACCGCCATCTTGACGTCGCTCAGCTTGTCCACCCCGTGCTCGCGGATCGCCATCTCGACGTCGGTCTGGCTGAGGCCTTCCTTCTCCAGCGCGACCTTGCTGATCTGGCCATCCTCCACCACGACGGTCGGCGGTGGCTCGATCAGCGCGTCGAACCAGGGCCAGCGGCTTCGCACGAGCGCCACCATGCGGTTGAAGATCAGCAGGACGGCGATGATGATCACGCCGCCGGTGACCGACTGGTCGGGGCCGGTGATCGCCGGCTGCAGCGCGTTCGCCACCAGCAAAACGAGCACCAGGTCGAAGGTCGTGAACTGACCGAGCTCGCGTTTGCCGAAAAGGCGCAGACCGATGAAGAACGCGATGTAGATGAGGAGCGCACGGATGATCAGGTTGGTCCACGGGATGCCGAGCTTGAAGATCTCCCCGAGGTCGCCCATCTCAGGCGAATCTTAGTGGGTTGTTGAATGCCGGAAGCCGAAATCGAGGAGCGTCGCGGCGTCGGTGAAATGCTGCGTGCTCCCGAGCACGACCACGAGGATCGTCCGGCCGTTCCGAGTGGCCGCGGCGGCCAGGCAGTAGCCGGCCGCCTCGGTATAGCCCGGCTTGATCCCGATCGCGCCCGGATAGGTCGACAGCAGCCGATCGATGTTGATCGGATTGAACGCCTTGTGCTGCGGCGTCGAGTAGATCGAGATCTGTTTCGACCCGACGATGGCACGGAGGTCCGGATAGTCGGTCAGCAAGGTCGCGCCCATGACGGCGAGATCGTAGGCCGAGCTGTAATGGTCGGCATCGTCGAGGCCGCTCGGGTTCGCGAAATGGGTGGTGCGCAGGTGCAGCGCCGTGGCTTTCTGGTTCATGAAACTGATGAATGTCGGACGGTCGACGATGCCCATCGCGATCGCTTCCGCGGCGTCGTTCCCGGAGTCGAGCATCATGCCGTCGATCAGCTCGCGCAGCGTCAGCTTCTCCCCGGTGCTAATGCCCATATGGTTGGGCTCGACCTGGGTCGCAGCCTCCGGGACCGTGATCACGGTGTCGAGCGGCACCAGGTCGGCCGCGACCATGGCGGTCATCATCTTCGTCAATGAGGCGTCGGCGTAGCGGGTGGTCTGGTCCTGCTGGTAGAGGATCTGTCCGGTGGCGAGATCGACGACAACGGCCGCCCGGCCCTTGATCGACGGGATGTCGGCGATGGGGTGGGTGCGCAGCCAGCTGGCGCTCAACACCGGCACCTTGACTTGCGGCAGCTGGGTGGGCACGGCCGGCCGCGATGGCGTGGCCGTCGGCGTCGGGCGGGCGCTCGGTGCCGGCCGCGCGGCAACCGCCGGACGCGGAGAGGCGGTGCGGGTCGTGGCCGCGACGGGATGGATGTCGCGGTGCCCCTGCAGCAGCCCGAGCGCGCGGCTGCCGAGCAAAAGGACGACAGCAACGATCGCCAGCCTAATTACGGGTGTCCGCCGGCGCGGAGGAACAACGAGACGCCGCGACGGTCGTCGCCCGCGCGTCCCGAGGCTGTAGCCAGACGTAGGGTAGGACGTTCGCCTCAAGAAGTCGGCCTCATGATGGGCGAGATCGATCGGTGTGTCAAGGAAGTTGCGTGTGCCACTCAGTCCTTGATAGATAAGAAGAAGGACTTACCAGGAGGTGGACGGCATGCCGCAGAACGCATGGAGCCCCAAGCGTGAGCGCCAGTACGAGCACATCAAGGACAGCCTCAAGGATCGGGGCACGAGGGACGACAAGGCGGAAGAGATCGCCGCCCGGACCGTGAACAAGGACCGCGCTCGGGCCGGAGAAGCCACGCAAGCCAGCCGCACGTCGCTCGACGACATCTCATCCGAGCGCCGCGGTGGGCTCCGGTCGCACACCGGCTCGAAAGGTCGGACCTACGCGCAGCTGCGAAACGAGGCCCGGGAGCGAGGCATCAAGGGTCGCTCCCGGATGTCCAAGGCACAGCTTCAGCGCGCCGTCGAGGCCAAGAAGCATTAGGGCGCGCTAGCCCCCACCCTACCCTCCCGCTTGCGGGGGAGGGACTACCACGCCGAGGGTTAGACCGTGGTTGCTGCCGGGCGCCGGCCGATCAACCCGCCGATCGCGCCCGCCCCGGCTCCCACGCCAAGCCCGATGACACTGAGGAAGATCCCCGCCACGATCCCGCCCGCTGTCACGATCGTCTGCGAGCTGACCCCGGTGTTGTTGTTCACCACGCACCCAGCGGCATTGAACGAGGAGAAGATGATGACGAGCGCGATGACCGTGCCAATGGCGGAAATCAGCCCGCCAATCAGCCCGGACATGGTGGCCATGCCGATCGTCGCGCCGGATCGGGTCGTCATGAAACCGGCTGCGCCCATGAGGGCCAGGAAGACAAGAAACGCGAGCAAGCCCAGTGGCGAACTGCGGTGACAGGCGTCGCCGCCACCGGTCACGTTGCCGAGCCAGTTGAAGAGCAGCGTGATCACCGCCGACACGGCGCCAAAGGTCAGCGCATACCGCACCCAGGGTTTCATTACAGTACCTCCAGGGCTTTAGCCCTTCTTCATTTCCCTACCTGTCATCTTGGCCAGAAGCGGCCGCGTTGACAAGGATTCAGTTGAGGTGGAAGAGCGCCCGTAGCAGCGCGGCGACCAGAGCGCCGGCGATGACGCAGACGATAAAGGGGGCTCGCAGCGCGGCCAGCACGGCGGCCAGCAAGACCGCCGGCACCTTGACATCCAGGTGCACCAGTCCGTTTGGGCCGGTGAGCTGGATCGCGACGAGCGCCGCGAGCAGTGCGGGCGCCAGCCCAGCCGTCCGCTCCGTCACCGCGGATGGCAAGTTCGGCAGAAACGGTCCCGTTGCCCGCATGAGGAACGAAAGGCTGGCGAGCCCCAGCACCAGCGCCAGCGCTAGCGGGCCAGCCATAACCCAACCACGGCGGCGCCCGCCAGGGGTACCCCCGGCGGAGTGAAGGGCGCAAGGACCAGAGCGACGACGGCCCCAGCGATCGCGCAGCGCACGGCGTGCCGCCCCGAGAGCAACGGCCAGAGCAACGCGACGAAGGCGGCTGGGAACGCCGCATCGAGCCCGAACCGCTTGGGGTCACCCAGAACCGGGCCGAAGAGCACGCCTATCAGCGTTCCGACGACCCAGACGGCGTAGAGGCAAGCGCCCGTCACCAGCAACGTCCGGCCGTCGGGCCGGCCGGGCGCGCCGGCGCGAACCGACATCGCATAGCTCTCATCGATCGACAGCTGCGCCAGCAACGACCGTACGAGTCGACCGCCAGGCAGCGAGCGCGCCACCGCGATGCCGGTGGCGATGAAACGGAGGTTGAGGAGAGCGCCGGCGAAGATCGCCGCCAGGACACCGCCACCGGCGACAATCACACCGAGGGCCGCGAACTGGGCCGACCCGGCAAAGACCAACGCCGACATCAGCACCACGGACCATGCGGGCAGGTGCGCCGCCACCGCGAGCACACCGAATGAGGCGCCAAAGACGAACACGGCGAGGGCGATGGGAACGGCGGCTTGGAGGATTTCTCTCGTCGACCGGCCGGCTCGCATTCTCGCCATTAAATAAGAAAGATGCCGTCGCACCGGCACCAGCATCTCCGTTAACCCAAGCGGAACGCGTCCTCGGGCTCCTTGAACTCCGAGTCTTCGTAGTCAACGCTGGGAACGCATGCTATCCTCATGCTGATACCTCCCTAGATGGGTTTTGTGACACGAAGGGAACCAGCCTGCGGGGCGCACCCTGGTCGGTCAAGCTGGTGCTTGGCGGGCCGCGTATTGTGATTTCGTCATGTCCGTACGATGGGGAGACATGATCCAGCGAACGCTGCCTTACGCCGCGGCCATCGGTGCTGTTGGCGTTGTGTCGCTCGGGCTCGCGGGCCTGGCCTGGGTGCTGGGCCTCCCGCGAATCGAGACCTTTCTCCTGATTCTTGTTCTGCTGGTGGGTGCCATCGCGTGGCGCCTGGGTCGCGGCCCGGCGATTGCGGCGACCGCGACCGTCGCCGTCGTCGCTGACTACTTCTTCCTCCCGCCGTCGGGAGAATTTGGCGTCCGCAGCCTGAGCGACGTCGTCCGCCTGGTGACGGGCATCCTGGCCGCCGCCGCGGTCATCCAGTTCGTCCACGTCAGCCGCCGCCGGGAGTCGCTGCTGCGGCGACGCAAGGACCTCCTGCAGGACGTCTCACCGCGGATCATCCAGAGCCTCGACGCCGAGGAGGTCCTCAACACGGTGGCCGAGGCCACGCTCCGCGTCATCGATTACCAGCACTTCCGCCTCTACCGCTGGGACGAGTCGTCCGAACGCCTCGTGCTGGTCAAATCGGTGGCTCGGGCCGAGTCCTACGAGCGGCCCGACTGGCATACCGTGAAGCTTTCGCTCGGCGAGGGGATTACGGGGATCGCCGCCCAATCCCGGCGGTCGTTCCTCGTCCCGGATGCCAGCGTGGATTCGCGGATGGTCTATCCGGCCGGGACCACGCGCATCCCGGAGAGCATCATCAGCGTTCCGATGGTGACCGGCAACCGGCTGTTTGGCGTACTCTCGCTGGCCCGGCAAGGGGCGCGATCCCTCAGCGATGACGACCTTCGCCTGATGGAATCGATCGCGGCGCAGACCGCTCTCGCGCTCGCCCATGCCGAACAGTACGCCGAAGCGGAGCAGACGATCAAAGCCCTGGCAATGATCGAGGGGTTCCAGCCGAGCGACGCTGGGCCGCCCGACTGCGAGGTCGACAGTCGTATCCTGCAGGGGTTCGTCGACCTGAGCCAGGCGGACTACGCGACGCTTCGGGTGCTGCAAGCCGACAGGCGTTACCACGTCGCGGCGACCGGCGGCCGGCAGTGGCCCGACAAGGCGGCATCGGCCGGCGGGCCGCTGACCGCGGAGCAGGTGGCCTGGCTGGCGGACCCGCGGGTGACCGCCTACGTGACCGATCCCGAGAGCGACACGAAGCTTCCCGACTGGGCTCGACGGGGCACCCTGGCGCCCGGGGTCAAGGCCAGCATCTTCCTGCCGATGCGCGCCGGGCAGCGATTCGTCGGCTTCGTCGGTTTGTACTGGCGGCGGCCACGGTGGCTGCGGCCTGACCAGCTCCGCCGGCTGCAGCTCGTTGCCTCGCAGGCCGCCATCGCGCTCGATACCCGGCAGGCCCTAGAGCGCGAACGCGGACGCGCCGATGCTCTCGTCGAACTGGAACGCGCCCGGCGTGAGTTCATGCAAATCGCGTCGCACGAGCTCCGCACCCCGCTGACCGTGATCCGCGGCTATGCCTCGATGCTCGAGGAGGGATCGCTGGGCGAGATGCCGCCGGCGGCGCAGCACGCGATCCGGACGCTGATGGATAAATCGAGCGAGATGCGCGGCCAGGTCGAGCGGATGCTGCTGCTGGCCCGGCTGGAGGACGGGGCGGCGGCCCAGCAAATGACGGAGCTCGACCTGCGGACCGTGGTCACGGACGCCGTGGATCGCGTCCGTCCCCAGGTGGCGCTCAAGCAAGGTCGCGTCCACCTCGACCTGGCGCCGTCGCCACTGACGGTGGTCGGGGATCCCGAGCGGCTCGCCACGGCCGTCGACAACCTGCTGCAGAATGCCGTGAAGTTCAGTGCGGGACCGCCGGAGATCGAGGTCACTGGCGACCGGCAGGACGGGCACGTCCGGCTGGTGGTGAAGGATCACGGCATCGGTATCCCCGCCGCCGCGCGCTCCCGGCTGTTCGAGAAGTTCTACCGGGTCAACGACCCGGAGCTCAACAATGTCGTGGGAACCGGGATCGGCCTTTACCTGGTGCGGCAGGTCATCGAGGGCCATGGCGGCCGGGTGGAGGTCGCCAGCCAGCCCGGCGAGGGCTCGTCCTTTGAGATCGAGCTTCCGGTCGCCGTGGAAGGCGCCGAACCGGCCTAAAACCCCCTCAGGACCGCAAGACTGCCGGGTGTTTGAGGTTCCTTCTAATGTGGCGAACCAGCCGGAGCTGCACGGCGACACCTCGGATGCCGCACTCGATATCCCGGCCGACTGGCTGATGCCAGGTCTCGACCTCCAGGCCGTCCGCGAGGCCCAGCGGCCGGATGCCGTCGCGACCCTGACCGCCGATCACCTCACCCTCACGGGCGTCGAACTGGTGGTCGAACGGCGCTGGCTGCGGGAAGCCTATTGGCGCCAGGTCAAGCAGGCGATCACCCGTGGGTACATCTATCGGAGCTCGGCCGTCCAGGTCACCTTGCGTGGCGAACGCCGAGAGCACGAGCGCCGCGGCACCAGCACCCGCAAAGCCAGCTAGGCTCCCTCCCCGCTGCTAGAGTCTGAACTAGCACATGAAGACGGTGATCTCGGCAGATCCACCGGTCAACCAGGCCCCCCCGGAACTGGACGCGACCCGCGACCTGCCCCGCGGTTTCTACGACTTCGTGCTCCCCCTGCATCGGGCGTTCACGCCCCGCCAGCGGGAGCTTGCGGCCAGGCGACGCAGGATCCTCGACGCCGCGCACCAGGGCCAGTTGCCCAACTATCTCCCGGCGTCGGAGGCGACGACCGGCAGCTGGAAGGTCTCGCTGCCGGGTTGGTGCCAGGATCAGCGCAACCAGATGACGGGCCCGGCGGACGACGCCGAGCTCGTCGTCAAGATGCTGAATTCCGGCGCGCCCGGTGTGATGCTCGATCTCGAAGACTCCGTCGCCAATGCTTGGCCGAACATCAACCAGGGCGTGCGCAACATCATCGCCGCCCTGCGGGGGGAACTCACGTATCACGATCGCAAACGCGAGCGCGAGGTCGCGATCAACGAGAGCAAGACCGTCATCCTGACGCGGCCGCGAGGGCTGCATCTCGAGCAGGCCGGTGTAATCAAGGGCGAGCACATGGCCGCGGCGCTCTTCGACGTGGCGATGGTCGCCTACCAGGTCGACCCTGGCCGCTTGAAGCATCCGTTCTCGATCTACATCGCCAAGTCGGAGTCGGCCGACGAGGCGCTCTGGTGGCGGGATCTCTTTCAGGCCATATCGACCGCGCGCGGCTGGCCGTCCGACTACATCAAATGCATGGCCCTGGTCGAGTCGCACCCGCTCGCCTACCAGATGGAGGAATTCGCCTACAACCTGCGCGAGCACATGATGGGACTGAACCTGGGGCGATGGGACTACATGGCTAGCCTGATCGACTTCACGCTGCACGACCCCACCTGGGTCCTCCCCGACCGCAACACCATCCCCCACGATGTCGCGTTCTTCCAGGCCGTGCGCGAGGTGATGCCCGAGGTCTGCCACAAGCGAGGCATGCTGGCGATCGGAGGGATGACCGCCCTCTATCCCAGCCGTGAGGACGCGGAGCTCAACACGCGCGCGCTGAAGGTGCTGGAACAGGACAAGAAAAACGAGGCGAACAGCTTGATGGACGGCGCCTGGACGGGGCATCCCGATCAAAACGAGATCGCGGTCAACCAGTTCCCCTACCCGAACCAGATCGCGGCGCGACGCAAGGACGCCAACATTCATAAGGACCTGCGACCCAGCCCGCAAGGCGTTGGCAAACGGACGCTCGAAGGAACCCGTGCCGCCGTGCGGACTGTCATTCGCTACCGCAACGGCGTGCTGAACGGGAAGGGCGCCAGCCTGCTCGACGGCTACATGGAAGACCTGGCGACCGACCGCATCTATCGTTACATGATCGCCCAGCGCATCCGGCACGAGGTCACGGTCACGGATGTCGACGGTCGTGCGGTTACGCATTCACCCGAGCTGGTGTCGCGGCTCTTCGATGAGGAGCTTGGGCGTCTCAATACACAATGGCCGAAAGCCGAAGCCGGGTCGCCGGCAACCATGAAGCAGGCTCGTGACCTTAGCGAAGGCATGGTGCGCGGCATCCTCGAGGCGCAAGACGGGAGCTGACCGAAAGCGCGTTGACAATGAACGAACCATCCGCAGTCCCGCTGGCCGCGGAGCGGTTCGGCCAGCGTTAGTCCTGTCGCCGAACGCGGCCGGTCGGCTGCTGGAACTTCAACGAGCGGCGGGAAACAGGGCGGTTGGCGAGCTGGTCGCCAGTGGGGCGCTTGCGCTACAACGGCACCCAGACGCGGGGGTCGCTCCGGCCGCGGCCCCTGCCGCGGGGGCGCTCGATGCAAGAGCGAAAGCAATCGTCGACGCTGCCCAGGCCGACACGCCCTCCAAGGACGAGCGAGCCAAGAACGTGGTGTGGAGCATCCTCAAGACTTATTACGCAGACCGTCAGGATCTGATCAAGGACGTGACCTATCCATTGAATGAGGATGGTCTGCTGACCACCACCCCCGCAGCCAGGGCCCCGAAGGGCTCGGAACAAGGCTCGATTGCGGTCAGCGACGATTTCCTGAAGCACACGACCAAAGAGGGCTTCGCCCGGAGGGTGTTGCAGGTAGGACACGAACTCATGCACGTCGAGCAGCATCGGAAAGGAATGGGAGGCCATGGCAAGTCCGCCGAGCGAGAGTTCCTCGCCTTTGCCTGGGAGGGGACGGCCGCAGAGGTGGCGGGTACCGGCCATATGAATCGCGGCACGCGGCTCAGCCTGATCAACGCAGCGATAAAGAATTACCAAGCGTTGGGCGAGGACGATCAAAAGCGCTACAAGGACCAGTACGACGAGGTCGTGAAGAAGAAGGAAGCCCTCGAGGCGAAGAAGAAGAGGGGCCCTGCGGCCCCCTGAGGGTGCGTGCCGTAGCGGGCGTAAGCCGCGTTACTAAGGAAATGGAGCCACCCGCCCAGCCGCCAGCCAACCTTCTTCCGGTGCAGCGGAAGGCCACCCTCGCATATCGTGCGATCCGACTCTGGGCCGTGCCGCTGCTGCACGTGCTGTTTCGCATCAAGGTCGAGTACCGCGAACGGATTCCGACCGACCGGCCCTACGTACTGATCGCGAACCACCTCAACTGGCTGGATTCGTTTGCCATCCTCGCGACCTTCCCCGCCGAGCCCCGAATCCATTTCCTCGGCGACACCACCATGCTCGTGACGCGCAAGGTCCAGTGGGCACTGGTCAAAAGCGTCGGCGGCTACATCCCGGTCAATCGCCAGGCCCGGCCGGATCTGGTGCTCTTCGAGCACGCCAACCGCTGCCTGGAGCGGGGTGGCGTGGTCGCCATCTACCCCGAGGGCCACTACGGGCCGACC
Organism: Candidatus Dormiibacterota bacterium; assembly: GCA_035544955.1. NCBI lineage: Bacteria > Bacillati > Candidatus Dormiibacterota > Candidatus Dormiibacterota bacterium. The sequence goes on along the minus strand of DASZZN010000051.1, from coordinate 601 downwards.
GAGGGCCAGATCATGCCATTCAAGAAGGGCTTCGCGCACTTCGCGGTCGAGAACCACGTGCCCGTCGTGCCGGTGGCGCTTTCCGGCACGCAGGATCTCTGGTTACGCAAGACCATCCGGATGATCATCGGATCCCCGATCGAGAGCGCCGGACAGACCGTCGAGTCGATGGTCGCCCTGGCGGAAGCCCGCATGCGCGAGTTGCTGCCGCCCTACCAGGACCCCGGCGGCACCAAGCTCCTCAGGCACCGCCTGACGCACCTTTTCTGAGCTGGTATGCGAACGAAGCCGGCCATATCCCGCGGTGCCCGCGGCGCCGAGGGTTACCCGATGAAGCAGCATCTTCGACGCCGGGACGGGAGGAAGGCGCCGTCCGCGCTTTTCAACACCCTTTTAGCCCTCCCCCGTTGATCGGGATGGATGAAGAACTGGGCCAAACAGCTGTCCGGAGCCGGCATGGTACTGGTCTTCGCGCTGGCGATCGGCGGATTCGTCATGATCCTGCGCGCCCAGCAGCAAAGCCTGGCGTCGACGCTGGCCGCCGCCCATATCCGTTCCGTGAGCCCGCCGGACGGCGCGACCAACGTTCCGGTCAGCGGCG